>NZ_WJZM01000012.1:0-108971 GCF_021609545.1 Pseudomonas sp. PA-1-6B | reverse complement strand
GTTTAACGGGGCGCCTAAGATCAAAAGCAGATCAAGATCAAGAGCGGCTCGCTTCGCATCGTGGTTACCGTTGAGCTAACAGAGTTATGTAGATACCTATGGCCATCGCAGGCAAGCCAGCTCCCACCATTGATTTTCGGTGATTCCCAGGCAAAAAAACGCCCCGAACCAGTCGGGGCGTGATTGTTGCGCGGCACTGCGGTTAGGTCTTCCGTGGGGCCGCAGTGGCCGTGTACGCGGTGCTTAGTGGAACTGCTCTTCTTCGGTCGAACCGGTCAGCGCGGTCACGGACGAGGTGCCGCCCTGGATCACGGTGGTCATGTCGTCGAAGTAGCCGGTGCCCACTTCCTGCTGGTGCGCCACAAAGGTGTAGCCTTTGGCGGCGTCAGCGAATTCCTGCTCCTGCAGCTTCACGTAGGCCGTCATGTCGTTGCGGGCGTAGTCGTGCGCCAGGTTGAACATGCTGTGCCACATGTTGTGGATGCCGGCCAGGGTGATGAACTGGTGCTTGTAGCCCATGGCTGACAGTTCGCGCTGGAACTTGGCGATGGTCGCGTCGTCCAGGTTCTTCTTCCAGTTGAAAGAAGGCGAGCAGTTGTAGGACAGCAGTTGGTCCGGGTATTCCTTTTTGATCGCCTCGGCGAAACGACGGGCTTCGTCCAGGTCCGGCTTGGCGGTTTCGCACCAGATCAGGTCGGCGTACGGCGCGTAGGCCAGGCCACGGGCGATTGCCTGGTCGAGGCCGGCGCGCACTTTATAGAAGCCTTCCTGGGTGCGCTCGCCGGTAACGAATGGTTGGTCGTACGGGTCGCAGTCCGAGGTCAGCAAGTCTGCCGCGTTGGCGTCGGTACGGGCCAGGATGATGGTCGGTGTGCCGGCAACGTCAGCGGCCAGGCGGGCAGCGGTCAGCTTCTGCACGGCTTCCTGGGTCGGTACCAGTACCTTGCCGCCCATGTGGCCGCATTTTTTCACCGAAGCCAGCTGGTCTTCGAAGTGCACGCCGGCAGCGCCTGCCTCGATCATGCTCTTCATCAGCTCGTAGGCGTTGAGTACGCCGCCGAAACCGGCCTCGGCATCAGCCACGATTGGCGCGAAGTAGTCGATGTAGCCTTCATCGCCTGGGTTCTTGCCGGCTTTCCACTGGATCTGGTCGGCACGACGGAACGAGTTGTTGATGCGCTTGACCACGGTTGGCACCGAGTCCACCGGGTACAGCGATTGGTCGGGGTACATGGATTCAGCGGAGTTGTTGTCCGCTGCCACTTGCCAGCCGGACAGGTAGATCGCCTGGATACCGGCTTTTACCTGCTGGACTGCCTGGCCGCCAGTGAGGGCGCCCATGCAGTTGACGAAATCTTTGTCGGGACGGAAAGAAGGCTTGGCACCTTGGGTGACCAGGTTCCACAGCTTCTCGGCGCCGAGTTTTGCAAAGGTGTGCTCAGGTTGGACCGAGCCACGCAGGCGGACGACGTCAGCAGCGGAATAAGCGCGGGTCACGCCTTTCCAGCGTGGGTTTTCAGCCCAGTCTTTTTCAAGGGCTGCAATTTGCTGTTCGCGTGTCAGTGCCATGGGGAAAAACCTCGTCGCGTCTTATTTGAAGTATCCGTTTGCCAGCCCGGCATTCGTTGCCTGGGTAGGGTTGCTCGCTGACCAGAAGCTTTGGTGTTCAAGTCAAATCTGACGGAGGTAGGCGACGGGATGAACGATGGGGCTCAAGGGAGAGTTGAGCAGGTAAGGGCAAACTGCGAACGGTCTTCGGGCGTCGTGGGCCTTTGTACGATCCATCAGTGTGTAGCCGGGTTACCTGGTTGGCTTCCGTCCCTCGGGACAACTTCGTTCCAGTCGCAACCAACGTCAAACACACCTTGTGGGCGGTACAGACACGAATCGGCTCAGGTGGGTAGCTTAGAGCGGCGATCCGAAGGCCCTTGCCAGGGCCCCTGATTAGCGGGAGCGAGGCCATCATGCCCATGCTTTTTTGGCTCGTCAAATGTTTTGTAGTGCTTTTTTTTAGGCACTACATCTTTAGTCTAATGCGACTTGCCAGTCAGTTTTCGGTGCTTCAGTTCAGGGTGTCGACCTTGACCCGTAAAGTCAGGTCATCGCGGCCCTGAGTAGAGTAGCTGCGGGTTGTAGAGGATTTGTCCGCCTGGGTTTCACGATTGATGCCGGCTAGGGGGATCCACTCGCCCAAGCGGCCGCTGACGGTTGTGTCGGTGCTTTGCACGTTCACTACATCGGGACGTTCCTGGCTCATGCGGTCACGGTTGGTACTGATGGCCAGGTGCACGGTCTCGCCAGTGACGCTGGCGGTCACGTAAAAGCCTTGGGTGACGTTGCGATACTGGGTCTGGTTTTGCAGGCGGCCATAGCTGTCCTGCTGCGTGGTGGTCAGCGGCACGCTCTGGCCGACCTGTATGAGCGCGGGCACGCCTTCGCTGGCCTGAATCTGCTGCACGCCACCGTCGCGGCTGGCAGTGCCGTAGCTGATGATGCGGGTCTGGCTGTCGCCGCTGTTCTGCTGGTTGTTCTCGTTGGTATCGACGGTGATCAGCAAGCGTTTGGCCGGTGTATCCAATTGGCCGAGCAGTGCGCGCAAGCCCTCGATCCTGGCGGGCTCGGCGTTAACGATAAGCTGGTTGCCGTAGGCGCTGACGGTGCCGTCCTTGCCAATGAAGTTCTGCGCCACGGGCAGCAGGTCGGCACTGGTGCGGTTGTTCAGGTTGACGACTTCAGTGGCGGCCATGGCGCAAGCGCTGACGGTCATCACGAGGGCGGTGAGCAGGGTGCGTAGGGACATGTCCGTTATCTCTGCGAGTCATTTGCTTGATAGTGCCAGTTTGTCGGCCTGGTGGGGCGCAAGTTGAATCGTAGACAGCAAAATGCCCTGGCAGGCAGGGCATTTGTGGTGTTCCTGAGATAGTCTTCGCGAGCAAGCCCGCTCAGCCCTCGCGCACCATATCCACATGCGGAATCCCGACCTCAAGAAACTCATCGCTGACGATCTTGAATCCCAGTCGCTCATAGAACGGTGCCGCATACACCTGCGCACTCAGGAATTGCCGGGTCTGGCCGCGTTTCACGGCCTCGCCAATCACTGCTTCCATCAGCTTGTCGCCGACTTTCAGTCCGCGCCAGTCCTTGAGCACCGATACCCGACCGATCTCGCCGCTGGGCAGCAATCGAGCGGTGCCAATCGGGAAGTCGCCTTCGTATGCAAGAAAATGCATGGCGCCGGCATCGTCCGCGTCCCACTCCAATTCAGGCGGGACCGATTGTTCAGCGATGAATACCGCTTCACGAATGCGCCGAATCTCGTCGATATCCTTTCGCCAGTCCGCGACACTTACGTGAATTTTATTCATCCGCGAACCCCAGGCTGCCTTGCTTGACCAGTTCGCACAGCAGGTCGCGACCGTCTTCGTCGGCCAGCCACTCGCCCAGGTTTTCGCTGTGCAGTGCATCGGCCGAGCACACCAGCTTCAACAGTTCACGCAGTTTGCCCGGCAGGTAACGGCTCTGGCCGCTGGCGAACAGCAGTACGTCGTCATCCACTTCGGACCAGGCCAGGCGTGCGCTCGGGTTGCGCACCAGGATCGCGCCGTCTTGCAGGCTGTTGATGAAGTCTTCTTCGCCCAACTCTTCGCCGGCCACCAGTTCCGGGTAGCGTGGCTCGGTCATGAACTGGCCGAACCAGGTCAGCAGCATGCGCTCATCGCTCATGTGCTCGGCGAGCAGGCCCTTGAGGCGGTCCAGTGCGTCGCCCTGGATCTGGTGCGGGTCGCTGACCGGCTGGGCGTCGGCGTCGGTGTAGCGCTCTTCGTCGGTCAGGTACTGGCTGAGGAAGTCGGTGAAGTGGGTCAGCACTTCAGCGGCGCTCGGTGCACGGAAACCTACGGAATAGGTCATGCAGTCGTCTTCAGCAATACCGAAATGGGCCAGGCGCGGCGGCAGGTAGAGCATGTCGCCCGGCTCGAGCACCCATTCGGCGCTTTCTTCGAATTCGGCGAGGATGCGCAGGTCGGCGTGTTGCAGCAACGGGCTTTCGGAATTGCACATCTGGCCGATCTTCCAGTTGCGCTTACCCTGGGCTTGCAGCAGGAACACATCGTAGTTATCGAAATGTGGACCGACGCTGCCACCCGGCGCGGCGAAGCTGATCATCACATCATCGATACGCCAGCTCGGCAGGAAGCGGAAGTGCTCCAGCAGCTCAGCCACCTCCGGCACGAACTGGTCGACTGCCTGCACCAGCAGGGTCCACTCGCGCTCGGGCAGGGTGCTGAAAGCGTCTTCGGCGAACGGGCCGCGACGCAGTTCCCACGGGCGCTCGCCGTGTTCGATCACCAGGCGCGACTCGACTTCTTCTTCCAGGGCCAGGCCTGCCAGTTCGTCGGCGTCGATCGGGCTTTCGAAGTCAGGGATGGCCTGGCGGATCAGCAGCGGTTTTTTCTGCCAGTAGTCGCGCAGGAATTCCCGTGCCGTGATGCCGCCCAGAAGTTGAAGAGGGATATCAGGATTCATGTGTAACCTATTGAAAAAAAGCACTTTTAAGACAGGAATAAAAACGCCCGGCGCGGCCGGGCGTCTCAAAGGAGCTTGCTTGGATCAGATGCGCTTGGCTTGTTCTACAGCGTTGCCGATGTAGTTGGCCGGGGTGAGCAGTTTCAGCTGGGCCTTGGCTGCGGCTGGCATGTCCAGGCCGTCGATGAAAGTTTGCAGCGCTTCGGGGCTGATGCCCTTGCCGCGCGTCAATTCTTTCAGCTTCTCGTAGGGGTTTTCGATGTTGTAGCGGCGCATCACAGTCTGGATCGGCTCGGCCAATACTTCCCAGCACGCGTCCAGGTCAGCGGCAATCTTCTGCTCGTTGAGCTCCAGCTTGCTGATGCCTTTGAGGCTGGCTTCGTACGCGATCACGCTGTGGGCAAAACCGACGCCGAGGTTACGCAGTACGGTGGAGTCGGTCAGGTCGCGCTGCCAGCGGGAGATCGGCAACTTGCTGGCCAGGTGCTGGAACAGGGCGTTGGCGATACCCAGGTTGCCTTCGGAGTTTTCGAAGTCGATCGGGTTGACCTTGTGCGGCATGGTCGACGAACCGATTTCGCCTGCAATAGTGCGCTGCTTGAAGTAGCCCAGGGAGATGTAGCCCCAGATATCGCGATCGAAATCGATCAGGATGGTGTTGAAGCGTGCAATCGCGTCGAACAGCTCGGCGATGTAGTCGTGGGGTTCGATCTGCGTGGTGTAGGGGTTGAAGCCCAGGCCCAATTCGTCTTCGATGAAGGCGCGGGCGTTGGCTTCCCAGTCGATCTCAGGGTAGGCCGACAGGTGGGCGTTGTAGTTGCCTACGGCGCCGTTGATCTTACCCAGCAATGGCACGGCGGCGACTTGGGCGATCTGGCGCTCCAGGCGGTACACCACGTTGGCCAGTTCTTTGCCCAGGGTGGTCGGCGAGGCCGGCTGGCCGTGGGTGCGCGACAGCATCGGCACGGCAGCGAAACGGATCGCCAGCTCGCGGATGGCTTCGGCGGTCTGGCGCATCAGCGGCAGCATCACGTCATCACGGCCTTCGCGCAGCATCAGGGCGTGGGACAGGTTGTTGATGTCCTCGCTGGTGCAGGCAAAGTGGATGAACTCGCTGACCTGGGCCAGTTCCGGCAGTTGGGCCGCTTGCTCTTTGAGCAGGTATTCGATGGCTTTGACGTCGTGGTTGGTGGTGCGCTCGATCTCTTTCACACGCTCGGCGTGCTCCAGCGAGAAGTTTTCCGCCAGGGTGTTCAATACAGCGTTGGCCTCGGCGGAAAACGCCGGCACTTCGCTGATGGCGGGGTGAGTGGCCAGGCGCTGGAGCCAGCGCACTTCAACCAGGACACGGGCACGGATCAGGCCGTACTCGCTGAAAATAGGGCGCAGGGCCTGGGTTTTGCCGGCGTAGCGGCCGTCAACAGGGGAAACCGCAGTGAGCGAAGAGAGCTGCATGGGGTGTTCTCGGACAGTCGGGCAACGAAATGGGGCGCGTATCATACATGAAAAAATCCGCCGGTCCGTCGCCAACTGACCGGCGTATTACGCGTAATGGCTTGAAAACAGCCTGCTGGTGCGACTTATTCGTTGCGCATCAACGGGTAAAGCTCTTTGAGTAATTTGCGTCGGCTGATTACCAACTGCCAGCGATGACCGCCCAGTTGGCGCCACAAGCGTGCCGAACGAATACCGGCCAGAAGCAGGGCGCGGATTTTCGACGCGTTGTTGGGTTGCTGCAGGTTGCGCATGTCGCCATGCACCTGGATGCGCTGGCGCAGGGTGCTCAAGGTGTCCTGGTACAGCGCACCACAGGCGGCGATCACGTTTTCGTGGGCCGGGCCGAAGTGTTCTACCTGGGACTGGATCTGCGGCAAGCGCTTGCCGATGGTGTCCAGCAGGTCGTCGCGCTTGGCCAACTGGCGCTCAAGGCCGAGCATCGACAGGGCATAACGCAACGGCTCGCGCTGCAAAGTACTTGGGTCGCGCTCCAGGGCGCCGATCAGGGCGCGATAGCCTTCACGCAGGGCCAGGTCGTCGCCGCCGTAAACCTCAAGGGTGTCCTTGGGGTCGCGGATCAGCAGGCTGCCGAGCATGCAGGTCAGGCCGGCTTCAGTGACCTGGCCGGTCTTGGCGATCTTGTCCACCAGTACCGCAGCGAGAAAGACACCGCCAAGGGCTGTCAACTGCTCCTGGGTCGGGCTCATGCCGGGTTGCTCCAGGCTTGCGCGACTTCAATCACGCCGCCGCCCAGGCAGATCTCGCCGTCATAGAACACCACGGACTGGCCAGGGGTGACCGCGCGTTGCGGGTCATCGAAGGTGGCACGGTAGCCGGTGGCGGTCTTTTCCAGGGTGCAGGGCTGGTCGCTCTGGCGATAACGCACTTTGGCGGTCAGGCGGCGCGGGGTGCTCAGGTCGATAGGGTTGACCCAATAAATCTCGGAAGCGAGCAGGGCGCCGGAGAACAGCAGCGGGTGCTCGTTGCCCTGTCCGACCACCAGCACGTTGTTTTCCAGGTCTTTGACCAGCACGTACCACGGCTCAACACCTGCGTCTTTCAAGCCGCCGATGCCCAGGCCCTGGCGCTGGCCGATGGTGTGGTACATCAGGCCGTGGTGGCGGCCGATCACTTCACCCTCGGTGGTCTTGATCTCGCCCGGTTGCGCCGGCAGGTATTGCTTGAGGAAGTCGCTGAAGCGCCGCTCGCCGATAAAGCAGATACCGGTGGAGTCTTTCTTCTTGGCGGTGGCCAGGCCGTGTTTCTCGGCAATCTTGCGCACTTCGGGTTTTTCCAGCTCGCCGACCGGGAACAGAGTCTTGGCGATCTGTTCACCGCCCACGGCGTGCAGGAAGTAGCTCTGGTCCTTGTTCGGGTCCAGGCCCTTGAGCAGTTCGGTGCGGCCATCGATATCGCGACGGCGCACGTAGTGGCCGGTAGCTATCAGGTCGGCGCCGAGCATCATGGCGTAGTCGAGGAAGGCCTTGAACTTGATTTCGCGGTTACACAGGATGTCCGGGTTGGGCGTTCGGCCGGCCTTGTATTCGGCCAGGAAGTGCTCGAACACGTTGTCCCAGTACTCGGCGGCGAAGTTGGCGGTGTGCAGCTTGATGCCGATCTTGTCGCACACGGCCTGGGCGTCCGCGAGGTCGTCCATGGCGGTGCAGTATTCGGTTCCATCGTCTTCTTCCCAGTTCTTCATGAACAGGCCTTCCACCTCATAACCCTGCTCCATGAGCAGAACGGCGGAAACGGAAGAATCCACGCCGCCGGACATGCCGACGATGACGCGCTTCTTTTGTGTGTCAGAAGGGGCTGGATCACGCATAGGGTTTCAACGGGTGTCTTGAAAAAGGACGCGATTCTAGCAGGCCTGGGCCCGCAAGGCTAAAGAGAAGGGCGGATCAATTCGAGACTGTGGCGTTGGCCGGCCAGATAATCATCGATGCAACGGATAATCAGCTCGCTGCGCCAGTCGTCGCGCACGGCCATTAGCTCGTCACGGGTCAGCCAGCGGGCGCGCAGGATGCCTTCGTCAAGTTGATAGTCCGGGTGGTGTTTCAGTGCCTTGGCGATAAAGCAGACGCGTTGATAGGTAACCCCATTGCTGGGTGCAGTGTAGAGGTAGATGCCGACAATACCGCTGGCCTCGACATCCCAGCCGGTTTCTTCAAGGGTTTCACGCACGGCGGCTTCGGTCAGGGTTTCGTTCGGGTCCAGATGGCCGGCGGGCTGGTTGAGCACGGCGCGGCCGCCCTTGAGTTCTTCGACCATCAGGAAGCGGCCGTTGTCTTCGACGATGGTGGCGACGGTGATGTGGGGGAGCCAGGTCATTGCGAACCTCGGTATCTGGAAGGTGGCATGCTCAATGTGGGAGCTGGCTTGCCTGCGATGGCGGTGGGTCAGCTACGCCTGTATGAACTGACAGGCTGCAATCGCAGGCAAGCCAGCTCCCACATTGGATTGGGTTTCTTCAATGAAATCCCTACAAGCAGAAACCCCGGCACTTGGCCGGGGCTTCTTTGCATCCTTACAACCTTACTTCAACTTGGCAATCGCCGCATTGAGGGTGTTGCTCGGGCGCATGGCTTTGCTGGTCAGCTCAGGGTTCGGCGCGTAGTAGCCGCCGATGTCCACTGGCTTGCCCTGTACGGCGTTGAGTTCGGCAACGATGGTTGCTTCGTTCTCGGCCAGGGTTTTGGCCAGTTCGCCAAACTGCGCTTGCAGTGCAGTGTCTTCAGTCTGGGCGGCCAGGGCTTGTGCCCAGTACAGCGCCAGGTAGAAGTGGCTGCCGCGGTTGTCGATGTTGCCGACCTTGCGCGATGGCGACTTGTTGTTGTCCAGGAACTGGCCGGTGGCCTGGTCCAGGGTCTTGGACAGTACCAGGGCTTTCGGGTTGTTGTACGTCACACCCAAATGCTCAAGGGACGCGGCCAGGGCCAGGAACTCGCCCAGGGAATCCCAGCGCAGGAAGTTTTCTTCCAGCAGTTGCTGCACGTGCTTTGGAGCCGAACCGCCAGCGCCGGTTTCGAACAGGCCACCGCCATTCATCAGCGGCACGATCGACAGCATCTTGGCGCTGGTGCCCAGTTCCATGATCGGGAACAGGTCGGTCAGGTAGTCGCGCAGTACGTTGCCGGTCACCGAGATGGTGTCCAGGCCCTTGCGGGTGCGCTCCAGGGTGAACTTCATCGCATCGACCGGGGCCATGATGCGGATGTCCAGGCCTTCGGTGTTGTGGTCTTTCAGGTAAGCCTGAACTTTCTCGACCACTACGCCATCGTGGGCGCGCTTGGGGTCCAGCCAGAAAATGGCCGGGGTGTTGCTGGCGCGGGCACGGTTGACGGCGAGCTTGACCCAGTCCTGGATCGGCGCGTCTTTGGTCTGGCACATGCGGAAGATGTCGCCAGCTTCGACGTTCTGTTCCATCAGCAGGTTGCCCTGGCTGTCGGTGACGCGGACAACGCCGTCAGCCTTGATCTGGAAGGTCTTGTCGTGGGAGCCGTATTCTTCGGCTTTCTTCGCCATCAGGCCAACGTTTGGCACGCTGCCCATGGTGGTTGGGTCGAAGGCGCCATTGGCCTTGCAGTCTTCGATGACCGCCTGGTAGATGGTGGCGTAGCAGCGATCCGGGATCACAGCCTTGGTGTCGTGCAACTGGCCGTCGGTGCCCCACATCTTGCCGGAGTCACGGATCATCGCTGGCATCGAGGCGTCGACGATGACGTCGCTTGGCACGTGCAGGTTGGTGATGCCTTTGTCGGAGTTGACCATCGCCAGGGCAGGGCGAGCAGCGTAGACCGCCTGGATGTCGGCTTCGATCTGCGCTTGCTGGTCGGCCGGCAGGGCCTTGATGCGGGCGTACAGGTCGCCGATGCCGTTGTTCAGGTTGAAGCCGATCTGTTCCAGCACGGCCGCGTGCTTGGTCAGGGCGTCTTTATAGAACTCGGCAACGATCTGGCCGAACATGATCGGGTCGGAGACCTTCATCATGGTGGCTTTCAAGTGAACCGACAGCAGCACGCCTTGCTTCTTGGCGTCTTCGATTTCAGCGGCAATGAAGCTGCGCAGGGCTTTCTTGCTCAGCACGGCGGTGTCGATGATTTCGCCGGCCTGAACGCTGGTTTTTTCCTTCAGGACGGTGGTGGTGCCGTCCTTTGCAACCAGCGCAATTTTGACCGCGTCAGCGGTTTCGATCTGCACGGCTTTTTCGCTGCCGTAGAAGTCGCCGTTGTTCATGTGGGCAATGTGCGACTTGGAGTCGGCAGCCCAGGCGCCCATCTTGTGCGGGTGCTTGCGTGCATAGTTCTTGACCGACAGCGGTGCGCGACGGTCGGAGTTGCCTTCGCGCAGTACCGGGTTCACGGCGCTGCCCTTGACCTTGTCGTAACGTGCACGGGTTTCTTTTTCCGCGTCGGTGGTTACGGTTTCAGGGTAGTCCGGCAGGGCGTAGCCCTGGGCCTGCAGTTCCTTGATCGCGGCTTGCAGCTGCGGGGTCGAGGCGCTGATGTTGGGAAGCTTGATGATGTTGGCTTCAGGCGTGACGGCCAGGTCGCCCAGTTCGGCGAGGTGGTCCGGGATGGCCTTGGTGCCCAGTTGCTCGGGGAAGCTTGCGAGGATGCGCCCGGCGAGGGAAATGTCGCGGGTTTCCACGGCAATATCAGCGGAAGCGGTGAAGGCCTCTACGATAGGCAGCAGTGAATAGGTGGCGAGGGCTGGGGCTTCGTCGGTGAAGGTGTAGATGATCTTCGAGCGGGTGGGCATATTCGGATTAACTCTCTTCTTTGCTGAAAGCGTGCGCAGAAACTCGAGATGCGCCGGGTAGAGCGCGTTCGTTCAAAGTCATCCATGAGCGAAATGTCGAGGTTTCTTCGCGGTGATGTTGGTTTGCATCAGTCGAGCGTCAAGCGGGTGGGCTATGGTAATAGTCCGGCTTTCTGGCGAAAGGCTACGTTCTAGAGCGGTCCGCCGTCGTGACTCTTTGGTCAGCGGCGGCATTATACATAGGTCGCTATGCTTACGCTGAGCCTTCATACAAAAGGGGGCTCGTCCATTGGTCTAAAGGTCGCAGGTGCGTGGGGTGGTGAGATGTGCTCAAGATTGGCGCTTTTCCCTTTGCTTTCAGGCTTGTAGGCCACCAAATGTGCTGTTTTCGATGCAAATGAGCATGGCGTGAGGTTTCAGTCGCCATTTATCTGGAGTAGGCTCGAACGCAGCCAGATGTTCAATCCATAGATGGAGTTCAGCATGGGATACAAGAAGATTCAGGTTCCGGCAGTCGGCGACAAAATCACCGTCAATGCAGACCATTCTCTCAATGTTCCTGACCAACCGATCATCCCCTACATCGAAGGAGACGGTATTGGCGTCGACATCAGCCCGGTGATGATCAAGGTGGTCGATGCCGCTGTTGAAAAGGCTTACGGCGGCAAGCGCAAAATCTCCTGGATGGAGGTGTACGCTGGTGAAAAGGCCACGCAAGTCTACGACCAGGACACCTGGCTGCCCCAGGAAACCCTGGATGCGGTCAAGGATTACGTGGTTTCCATCAAGGGCCCGCTGACAACGCCAGTCGGTGGCGGTATCCGTTCGCTGAACGTGGCCCTGCGCCAGCAGCTCGACCTGTATGTGTGCCTGCGCCCTGTGCGCTGGTTCGAAGGCGTGCCCAGCCCGGTGAAAAAACCAGGCGACGTGGACATGACCATTTTCCGTGAGAACTCCGAGGATATTTACGCGGGCATCGAGTGGAAGGCCGGTTCGCCGGAAGCGATCAAGGTGATCAAGTTCCTCAAGGAAGAAATGGGCGTTACCAAGATCCGTTTCGACCAGGATTGCGGGATTGGCGTCAAGCCGGTCTCCAAAGAGGGTACCAAGCGCCTGGCGCGCAAGGCCCTGCAATATGTGGTGGATAACGATCGCGACTCGCTGACCATCGTGCACAAAGGCAACATCATGAAGTTCACCGAGGGTGCCTTCAAGGAGTGGGCCTATGAGGTGGCGGCTGAAGAGTTCGGTGCGACTTTGCTCGATGGCGGGCCGTGGATGCAGTTCAAGAACCCCAAGACCGGCAAGAATGTGGTGGTCAAAGATGCTATTGCCGACGCCATGCTCCAGCAGATCCTGCTGCGCCCGGCCGAATATGACGTGATCGCCACGCTCAACCTCAATGGTGATTACCTGTCCGACGCCCTGGCGGCTGAAGTGGGCGGTATTGGTATTGCGCCGGGGGCCAACCTGTCGGACACCGTGGCAATGTTTGAAGCCACCCACGGCACTGCGCCTAAATATGCGGGCAAGGATCAGGTCAACCCTGGGTCATTGATCCTGTCTGCGGAAATGATGCTGCGGCATATGGGGTGGGTCGAGGCAGCGGATCTGATCATCAAGGGCACCAATGGCGCGATTTCAGCCAAGACCGTGACCTATGACTTCGAGCGCCTGATGGATGGCGCTACGTTGGTGTCGTCGTCGGGCTTTGGTGATGCGTTGATCAAGCATATGTAAACAGGCACACAAAATCGGCCGCCCTGGTGATTCGGGGTGGCCGGTTTGCTTTCAGTGCTTTGTTCTGTGACTGGTCAGGCCTGCTGCTTTTCTTGTCGTGATTTCTGGCCGGGCGCCGCAACGTTTTCAACGGCAGGGCTACTAGCGGTGATTCCTTCGATCTTCACCGCATGCAAGCCCTTTGGGCCCTGGGTAATCTCAAAGGAGACCACTTGACCCGCTTTCAGCGTTTTGTACCCATCCATATTGATCGCTGAGAAATGCGCAAAGAGGTCTTCACTCTTTCCGTCTTCATTAATGAAGCCGTAACCCTTGGCATTGTTGAACCACTTGACCTTACCACTAGCCATTCCCTTATCCCTCTGCACCAGACTCCATCACTGGAGTATCATCCTGTCTATCCGTCCTAACCCGAATAAATAAGGTTGACTGCGCGGACCTTTTTTACCCACTGTGGGCTCTATTTGTTGTAACACCGATTCGCCGATAGTCAAGGTGACCCAAGAGTCAGAGTTGAAATTCTGACAGGTCGCCCCCACCACTGTAATTGAACCACTGACGAACCTTTCTTTCCCATGCATGCAAACAGCCAGATTCGACTAACATTCAATCAGGATCGCCCGGATCAGGAACATGACGACGACGGTTCTGCAGGCATTGCTGTTCAGGAGGCCAAGCCTGCTTTACAGGCGCCGCCGATGTACAAGGTGGTTTTGTTCAATGATGACTACACACCGATGGATTTCGTCGTCGAAGTGCTCGAGGTGTTTTTTAACCTGAACCGCGAGTTGGCGACCAAGGTAATGCTGGCCGTTCACACAGAAGGACGGGCAGTATGTGGAGTGTTTACCCGCGACATCGCCGAGACAAAGGCCATGCAGGTCAACCAGTACGCCAGGGAAAGCCAGCATCCGCTACTCTGTGAAATCGAGAAGGACGGTTAACGCCGACCACTTGGGTATGAGGTGAAGCTATGTTAAACCGCGAGCTCGAAGTCACCCTCAATCTTGCCTTCAAGGAGGCTCGTTCGAAGCGTCATGAATTCATGACCGTCGAACACCTGCTGCTGGCACTTTTGGATAACGAAGCTGCCGCCACCGTTCTACGTGCGTGCGGCGCCAACCTCGACAAGCTCAAGCATGACCTGCAGGAGTTTATCGACTCCACCACGCCACTGATCCCCGTGCATGACGAGGACCGCGAAACCCAGCCAACCCTGGGGTTCCAGCGGGTATTGCAGCGTGCTGTGTTCCACGTACAGAGCTCCGGTAAGCGTGAAGTCACGGGCGCGAATGTGCTTGTGGCAATTTTCAGCGAACAGGAAAGCCAGGCCGTGTTCCTGCTCAAGCAGCAGAGCGTTGCCCGTATTGATGTAGTCAATTACATCGCCCACGGTATCTCTAAAGTGCCTGGGCACGGCGATCATTCCGAGGGTGAGCAGGATATGCAGGACGAGGAGGGCGGTGAGTCTTCTTCTTCAAGCAATCCGCTGGATGCCTATGCCAGCAACCTCAATGAAATGGCGCGCCAGGGGCGGATCGATCCGCTGGTGGGGCGTGAGCATGAGGTTGAACGTGTAGCGCAGATACTTGCGCGTCGTCGCAAGAACAACCCGTTGCTGGTGGGCGAGGCGGGCGTGGGTAAGACCGCGATTGCCGAAGGCCTGGCCAAGCGCATTGTCGACAACCAGGTGCCAGACCTGCTGGCCAGCAGTGTCGTCTATTCCCTTGACCTGGGCGCGTTGCTCGCCGGGACCAAGTACCGTGGCGATTTCGAGAAACGCTTCAAGGCGTTGCTCGGTGAGTTGAAAAAGCGTCCACAGGCCATCCTGTTCATCGACGAGATCCATACCATCATTGGCGCCGGTGCAGCTTCCGGTGGGGTGATGGACGCTTCCAACCTGCTCAAGCCACTGCTGTCCTCGGGTGATATCCGTTGCATTGGCTCGACCACGTTCCAGGAATTCCGCGGCATCTTCGAAAAAGACCGTGCCCTGGCGCGTCGCTTCCAGAAAGTCGACGTGTCCGAGCCGTCGGTTGAAGACACCATCGGTATCCTGCGCGGGCTCAAGGGGCGTTTTGAAGCGCACCATGGCATCGAATACACCGATGAGGCCTTGCGTGCGGCGGCTGAGCTGGCGTCGCGCTACATCAATGACCGGCATATGCCTGACAAGGCCATCGATGTGATCGACGAAGCGGGTGCCTACCAGCGCCTGCAGCCGGTCGAGAAGCGCGTGAAGCGCATCGACGTGCCTCAAGTCGAGGACATCGTGGCCAAGATCGCGCGGATTCCGCCAAAACACGTCACCAGTTCCGACAAGGAGTTGCTGCGTAACCTGGAGCGCGACCTCAAGCTCACTGTGTTTGGCCAGGATGCGGCCATCGACTCGCTGTCCACGGCGATCAAGTTGTCGCGTGCTGGCCTCAAGTCGCCGGACAAGCCAGTCGGTTCGTTCCTGTTTGCAGGCCCGACTGGCGTCGGCAAGACCGAGGCGGCTCGCCAGCTGGCCAAGGCCATGGGCATCGAACTGGTCCGTTTCGACATGTCCGAGTACATGGAGCGCCACACTGTGTCGCGCTTGATCGGTGCGCCTCCGGGCTATGTCGGCTTCGACCAGGGCGGCCTGTTGACCGAGGCGATCACCAAGCAGCCACATTGCGTATTGCTGCTCGATGAAATCGAAAAGGCTCACCCGGAAGTCTTCAACCTGCTATTGCAGGTCATGGACCACGGGACCCTGACCGACAACAACGGGCGCAAGGCGGACTTCCGCAACGTGATCGTGATCATGACCACCAACGCCGGTGCCGAAACAGCGGCGCGGGCTTCGATCGGCTTTACGCATCAGGATCACTCCTCCGATGCCATGGAAGTCATCAAGAAGAGCTTCACGCCGGAGTTCCGCAACCGCCTGGACACCATTATCCAGTTTGGTCGCCTCAGCCATGAGGTCATCAAAAGCGTGGTGGACAAGTTCCTCACCGAGCTTCAAGCGCAGTTGGAAGACAAGCGCGTGCAGCTGGATGTGACGGAAGCGGCTCGCAGTTGGATCGCAGAGGGCGGCTACGATGCGGCAATGGGCGCACGCCCAATGGCGCGTCTGATCCAGGACAAGATCAAGCGGCCGCTGGCCGAAGAGATCCTGTTCGGCGAACTCTCCGACCATGGTGGGGTGGTACACATCGACCTGAAGGACGGCGAGCTGACCTTCGAGTTCGAGACCACGGCTGAAATGGCCTGATCGTTAGCTGCAACATTGCAAGAGGCGCCGAAAGGCGCCTTTTTGCTGTCTGAAATACGGTTACGAGACAATGACGGTCAACTGTGGGAGCTGGCTTGCCTGCGATAGCGGCGGGTCAGATATAGATGTGCTATTGAAGGGCCGCCATCGCAGGCAAGCCAGCTCCCACGCAGTCAAGTGGTGACTGTTAAATCCTGCGCGCACAAAAACGCCCGGCATAACCGGGCGTTTTGTATTGACTTGCTTAGCGAGCGCGGTAAGTGATGCGCCCTTTGCTCAAGTCATAGGGCGTCAGCTCGACGCGCACTTTGTCACCGGTAAGAATACGAATGTAGTTCTTGCGCATCTTGCCGGAGATATGCGCGGTTACGACGTGCCCATTTTCCAACTCCACACGAAACATGGTGTTGGGCAGGGTGTCGACGACAGTGCCTTCCATTTCGAAGCTGTCTTCTTTCGACATGCAGTAAAGCCCTCGGTATCCAGTGAATGGCCCGGTGCAACTGCGCCAGGCAAAAGCGGCGTGCATTGTGCCCGAAAAAGGGTGTTCAAGCCAAGGGGTTCTAGTTAAGCGTGACCCATCTTTGATTAATCAGCAGTTCAATGGGCCGATATTGGGTCTTGTAGTTCATCTTTTTGCAGTTCTTGATCCAGTATCCGAGGTACACCGCGTCCAGCTCCAGGCGCAGCGCTTCGCCTATTTGCCAGAGGATGGCGAAGCGCCCGAGGCTGCGGCGTTCTTCGGTCGGTTCATAGAAGGTGTACACCGCCGAGAGGCCGTTGGGCAGTAGGTCGGTCACCGCCACGGCCAGCAGGCGGCCGTCGAGGCGGAACTCGTAGAAACGCGAAAAAGGCAAGTCACGCACCAGGAATGTGGAGAACTGGTCGCGGCTGGGCGGATACATATCGCCGTCGGCATGACGCTGCTCGATATAGCGTTGGTAGAGATCGAAATATTCTTCGCTGTATTGGGGTTTGGTGGCTTGTACTGTCAGGTCAGCGTTGCGCTTTAGAATGCGTTTCTGATTACGGTCGGGCGAAAACTGCGCAACCGGGATACGCGCAGGCACGCACGCGTTGCAGTTCTGGCAATGGGGGCGATACAGGTGATCGCCGCTGCGCCGGAAGCCCATCTCGGACAGGTCGGCATACACATGCACGTCCATGGGCTGGCTGGGATCGAGGAACAGCGTGGTGGCCTGCTCGTCGGGCAGATAGCTGCATGAGTGGGCTTGAGTGGCATAGAACTTCAAGCGCGCCAGCTCGGTCATGATCAACCCTCGGGATAAGCTTTGAAATAAGTGTAAGCCACGTGCGCGAAAGTCGCCTAGGAAACCCACGGCCCAGCGTTGGGTTGGTCCAGATGTTTATGCAGGAAGTCAGCGAAGACGCTGCGGGGTATGCCGCGGGCACCCAGGCTGTGCAAGTGATCGTTGGGCATCTGGCAATCGATCAGCACAAATCCCCAGGCTTGCAGTTGCCGGGTCAATGTGGCGAAACCGAATTTGGAGGCGTTGTCGGCGCGGCTGAACATGGACTCGCCAAAAAACAACTGGCCCATCGCCAGGCCATACAGGCCACCCACCAGTTCGCCCTGGTCCCAGACCTCGACGGAATGCGCGTAGCCGCGCTGGTGCAGCTCCAGATAAGCCTTCTGGATACCTTCGGTGATCCAGGTGCCATCGGCGTAGGCACGGGGCGCTGCGCAGGCTTGGATGACGGCGGCGAAATCCTGGTCGAAGGTCACGGTATAGCGCTGCTGGCGCAATAATTTGCCCAGGCTGCGGGAAACATGCAGCTCGTCGGGGAATATCACTGTGCGAGGGTCGGGTGACCACCAGAGGATAGGCTGGCCTTCGGAGAACCAGGGGAAGCAGCCATGGCGATAGGCCTGGATCAGTCGTTCTGCCGACAGGTCGCCACCGGCGGCGAGCAGGCCGTTGGGTTCGCGCATGGCCTTGGCCAAGGGAGGGAACGTCAGGGTGTCGCGTTGTAACCAGGTCAGCATGGCATCCAGGCTTACGGAAGGGGAGGGGAGTGGCAGGTCATGCACCTGCGCCGCAAGCGTTGATTATTGACGACCCTGCGCCATGGAGCCAGCCCGAATAGGCGATTGACGAGGATTAGCATGAACGGGTGTTTCTGCAACTCTGTACACAGGGTGTGGTCGTAATCGGGTCTGGTGCATGCCGGCCATTTGCCAAGCTTGCCTGGATTGCTAAATACAGCTCATAAGCCTTTGTCAGCAAAGGCAATGCATGCTCAAATTGTCCGTGCAGTCAGGTGAAGGGCAAGTGTGTGGCATCGCGCACGCAAACCCGTACAATGCGGCCATTGTGGCGTTATCGCCATTTCACCTATCCGTCACCGGGTGTTAAAAGTAGATTCAGCAACATTCGTTCATTTTTCAACTGTTCCGGATAGAACAGTCGTGTGTAGTCATTCAACAGATGGACGCGCTAAAGGCGCAGGAATAGACCCGTTTTGAAGAAATCCGCCGCAGCACCTAAAGCAGCAGTCGTACCGGCCTGGCGCCAGCACCTGCATTACCGACTCAAGGAAGGCGCACTGATTGCCATCGGTGCGCTGTGCCTGTTCCTGATGATGGCCTTGCTGACCTATGGCAAGGACGATCCGGGCTGGAGCCATAACAGCAAGATCGATGACGTGCAGAATTTCGGCGGCCCTGTAGGTTCCTACAGCGCCGATATCCTCTTCATGATCCTGGGTTACTTTGCCTACATTTTCCCGCTGTTGCTGGCGATCAAGACCTGGCAGATCTTCCGCCAGCGTCACGAGCCGTGGCAGTGGAGCGGCTGGCTGTTCTCCTGGCGCCTGATCGGCCTGGTGTTCCTGGTATTGTCGGGCGCTGCGCTGGCGCATATTCACTTCCATGCCCCGACCGGTCTGCCGGCGGGCGCGGGCGGGGCCCTGGGCGAAAGCCTTGGCGACCTGGCGCGCAGGACCCTGAATATCCAGGGCAGCACCCTGATGTTCATCGCGCTGTTCCTGTTCGGCCTCACGGTATTCACCGACCTGTCATGGTTCAAGGTGATGGACGTGACCGGCAAGATCACCCTCGACCTGTTCGAATTGTTCCAGGGCGCCGCCAACCGTTGGTGGGCCGCCCGTGTCGAGCGCAAGCAAATGGTTGCGCAGCTGCGTGAGGTCGACACCCGTGTCAACGAGGTGGTGGCCCCAAGCACGCCGGATCGGCGCGAGCAAGCCAAGGTCAAGGAGCGCTTGATCGAGCGCGAGCAGGCCCTGAGCAAGCACATGTCGGACCGTGAAAAGCAGGTGCCGCCCGTGATCGCCCCGGCACCGCCCAAGGCGCCGGAGCCGAGCCATCGCGTGCAAAAAGAGAAGCAGGCACCGCTGTTCATCGACAGCGCCGTCGAAGGCACCTTGCCGCCGATCTCGATTCTGGACCCGGCCGAAAAGAAACAACTCAACTATTCCCCCGAATCCCTGGCGGCCGTCGGCCACCTGCTGGAAATCAAGCTCAAGGAATTCGGCGTCGAAGTGTCGGTGGACTCGATCCATCCGGGCCCGGTGATTACCCGTTACGAAATCCAACCGGCCGCCGGGGTAAAAGTCAGCCGCATTTCCAACCTGGCCAAAGACTTGGCACGTTCCCTGGCCGTGACCAGCGTGCGTGTGGTGGAAGTGATCCCGGGCAAGACCACCGTGGGTATCGAGATTCCCAACGAAGACCGCCAGATCGTGCGCTTCTCCGAAGTGCTGTCGACGCCGGAATACGACAACTTCAAATCACCGGTCACCCTGGCGCTCGGCCATGACATCGGCGGCAAGCCGGTGATTACCGACCTGGCGAAAATGCCGCACCTGCTGGTAGCCGGTACCACCGGTTCCGGTAAATCGGTGGGTGTGAACGCCATGATCCTGTCGATCCTGTTCAAGTCCGGGCCGGATGACGCCAAGCTGATCATGATCGACCCGAAGATGCTGGAACTGTCGATCTACGAAGGCATCCCGCACCTGCTGTGCCCGGTGGTCACCGACATGAAGGACGCCGCCAACGCCCTGCGCTGGAGCGTTGCCGAGATGGAGCGCCGCTACAAGCTGATGGCGAAGATGGGCGTGCGGAACCTGTCGGGCTTCAATGCCAAGGTCAAGGAAGCCCAGGACGCCGGCACACCGCTGACCGACCCGCTGTACAAGCGCGAAAGCATTCACGATGAAGCACCACTGCTGACCAAGTTGCCGACCATCGTGGTGGTGGTCGATGAATTTGCCGACATGATGATGATCGTCGGCAAGAAGGTTGAGGAGCTGATCGCCCGTATCGCCCAGAAGGCGCGGGCGGCGGGTATCCACTTGATCCTCGCGACACAGCGGCCGTCGGTGGACGTGATCACCGGCCTGATCAAGGCCAACATTCCGACGCGCATGGCGTTCCAGGTCTCCAGCAAGATCGACTCGCGCACTATCATTGACCAGGGTGGCGCCGAGCAACTGCTGGGCCACGGTGACATGCTCTACATGCCGCCGGGCACCAGCCTGCCGATCCGCGTTCACGGCGCCTTTGTTTCCGATGACGAAGTCCACCGTGTGGTCGAAGCCTGGAAACTGCGCGGCGCGCCCGAGTACAACGACGACATCCTCAACGGCGTCGAAGAAGCCGGCAGCGGCTTTGAAAATGGCGGCGGTGGCGGTGATGACGATGCCGAGACCGACGCTTTGTATGACGAAGCCGTGGCCTTCGTACTGGAAAGCCGCCGTGCCTCGATTTCGGCGGTGCAGCGCAAGCTTAAAATCGGCTACAACCGCGCCGCCCGCATGATCGAAGCCATGGAAATGGCCGGCGTGGTGACCGCAATGAACACCAATGGCTCGCGTGAAGTCATCGCCCCCGGGCAGATGCGCGACTGATTCCGCGCCGCGTGGCAACACGCAGCGTGCCCTGACTACTCAATGAGGACTCCCATGCGCTTTATCCGCATGCTGTTGTTGCCAGCCCTGGCCTTGACCGCTGTTTCGGCTCACGCTGACCCGGCTTCCGTCGCCAGCCTGAAGAACCTGTTGGACAAATCCCAGACCCTCACCGCGCGCTTCTCCCAGCTGACCCTGGATGCCGGCGGCACCCAGTTGCAGGAAACAGCCGGTGAAATGGCCGTGCAGCGCCCAGGGCTGTTCTACTGGCATACCGAAGGCAAGGCGGAGCAGACCATCGTTTCCGACGGCCAGAAAGTCACGCTGTGGGACCCGGACCTGGAACAGGCGACCATCAAGAAGCTCGATCCGCGCCTGAACCAGACCCCGGCACTGCTGCTGTCGGGTGATGTGTCGAAAATCAACGACAGCTTCGACATCACCTCCAAGCAGACCAGCAACGTCATCGAGTTCACCCTCAAGCCAAAATCCAAGGATACGCTGTTTGACACGCTGTCCCTGTCGTTCGGCAACGGCGTGATCAACAACATGCGCTTGGTCGACAGCGTCGGCCAGCGCACCGATATCCTGTTCTCCGGGGTCAAGGCCAACCAGCCGGTGCCCGCGTCCAAGTTCAAGTTCGACATCCCCAAGGGTGCCGACGTGATCCAGGAATAAACTGCCCAGAGGTTTCAAACGCTGCCCATGGATCTGTTTCGAAGTGACCCGATTGCCCAGCCGTTGGCCGCGCGCTTGCGTTCGACCAACCTGGATGAGTACGTCGGTCAGGAACACCTGCTCGCTCGGGGCAAGCCCTTGCGCGAAGCTCTGGAGCAGGGTGCGCTGCATTCGATGATTTTCTGGGGCCCGCCGGGCGTGGGCAAGACCACTTTGGCGCGGTTGTTGGCGAAAGTCTCGGACGCGCACTTTGAAACGGTCTCGGCGGTGCTCGCCGGGGTCAAGGAGATCCGCCAGGCGGTGGAAGTCGCCAAGCAGCAGGCCGGGCAATACGGCAAGCGCACTATCCTGTTCGTCGACGAAGTGCATCGCTTCAACAAGTCGCAGCAGGATGCGTTCCTGCCTTATGTCGAGGACGGTACGCTGATCTTTATCGGCGCCACCACCGAAAACCCTTCCTTTGAATTGAACAACGCCTTGTTGTCACGGGCGCGGGTCTATGTGCTCAAGAGCCTGGATGAAGCGGCGATGCAAAAGCTGCTGCACCGTGCCTTGAGCGAAGACAAGGGGCTGGGCAAGCGCCAGCTGAGCCTCAGCGATGAAGGCTTCAAGATTTTGCTGACCGCCGCCGATGGTGACGGGCGCCGCTTTCTCAACCTGCTGGAGAATGCTTCCGACCTGGCCGAAGACGGCGGCGAGATTGGCGTCGACCTGTTGCAAAGCTTGCTCGGTGATACACGCCGTCGTTTCGACAAGGGCGGCGAAGCCTTCTACGACCAGATTTCCGCGCTGCACAAATCCGTACGCGGTTCCAACCCTGATGGCGCGCTGTATTGGTTTGCGCGCATGATCGATGGCGGTTGCGACCCGCTGTACCTGGCGCGTCGTGTGGTGCGCATGGCCAGCGAAGACATCGGCAATGCCGACCCGCGGGCCCTGAGCCTGTGCCTGGCCGCCTGGGAGGTGCAGGAGCGCCTCGGCAGTCCGGAAGGCGAGCTGGCGGTGGCCCAGGCCATCACTTACCTGGCCTGCGCGCCCAAAAGCAACGCGGTATACATGGGCTTCAAGTCGGCCCTGCGTGCGGCCGCCGAGCATGGTTCCCTCGAAGTGCCGCTGCACCTGCGCAACGCGCCGACCAAGCTGATGAAGCAGCTGGGGTATGGCGACGAATACCGTTATGCCCACGATGAGCCGGACGCCTACGCGGCCGGCGAAGACTACTTCCCGGATGAGCTGGAGCCGCAGCCGTTCTACCAGCCAGTGCCCCGTGGCCTGGAACTGAAGATCGGCGAGAAGCTCAACCACCTGGCCACCCTTGACCGTCTGAGCCCCAGGCAGCGGAGAAAAACATGATTCCTTTAGTGGTCGCCGTCTCGGCGGGAGGTATCGCCGGTACACTGCTGCGCTTCGCCACCGGCAATTGGATCAACGCCAATTGGCCGAAACACTTCTATACGGCGACGCTCGCCGTTAATATCGTGGGCTGCCTGTTGATCGGCTTGTTATACGGCCTGTTTTTGTTACGCCCGGAAGTGCCTGTCGAGGTACGTGCCGGCCTGATGGTTGGCTTTCTTGGCGGCCTGACGACTTTTTCATCCTTTTCACTGGATACCGTGCGCCTGCTGGAAAGCGGGCAAGTGCCGCTGGCGATTGGCTATGCGGCCATCAGCGTATTCGGCGGGCTGCTCGCCACCTGGGCTGGCCTGTCCTTGACCAAACTTTGATAACGAGAGACCGACATGCTCGATTCCAAACTGTTACGTAGCAACCTTCAGGACGTAGCGGACCGCCTGGCATCCCGTGGCTTTGCCTTGGATGTTGCGCGCATCGAAGCGCTGGAAGAACAGCGCAAGACCGTCCAGACCCGCACCGAAGCACTGCAGGCTGAACGTAATGCGCGCTCCAAGTCCATCGGCCAGGCCAAGCAGCGCGGTGAAGACATCGCGCCGTTGATGGCGGATGTCGAGCGCATGGGCACTGAGCTGTCCGACGGCAAAATCGAGCTGGAAGGCATTCAGACCCAATTGGATTCGATCCTGCTGGGCATTCCGAACCTGCCCCACGAATCTGTGCCGGTCGGCGAAGATGAAGACGGCAACGTCGAAGTGCGCCGCTGGGGCACGCCGAAAGCCTTCGATTTCGAGATCAAGGACCACGTCGCCCTGGGCGAATTGACCGGTGGCCTGG
This sequence comes from Pseudomonas sp. PA-1-6B, assembly GCF_021609545.1. Lineage (NCBI taxonomy): Bacteria > Pseudomonadati > Pseudomonadota > Gammaproteobacteria > Pseudomonadales > Pseudomonadaceae > Pseudomonas > Pseudomonas sp. PA-1-6B. The sequence continues at coordinate 85,444 of NZ_WJZM01000012.1, read as the reverse complement.
ATTTTGAAACCGCGGCAAAAATGTCCGGCGCACGCTTTGCCTTGCTGCGCGGCCCGATTGCGCGCATGCACCGTGCACTGGCGCAGTTCATGATCAACCTGCACACCGGCGAACACGGTTACGAAGAAGCCTACACCCCGTACCTGGTTCAGGCGCCGGCGTTGATGGGCACCAGCCAACTGCCGAAATTCGAAGAAGACCTGTTCAAGATCAGCCGCGACGGCGAAGCCGACCTGTACCTGATCCCGACGGCCGAAGTGTCGCTGACCAATATCGTCGCCGGCGAAATCCTCGACGCCAAGCAACTGCCGTTGAAGCTGGTTGCTCACAGCCCGTGCTTCCGTAGCGAAGCCGGCGCGTCGGGTCGCGACACCCGTGGCATGATCCGCCAGCATCAGTTCGACAAGGTTGAAATGGTCCAGGTAGTAGAGCCGTCGACCTCCATGGAAGCCCTGGAAGGCCTGACTGCCAACGCCGAGCGTGTGCTGCAGTTGCTGGAGCTGCCTTACCGCGTACTGGCCCTGTGCACGGGCGACATGGGCTTCAGCGCCGTGAAAACCTACGACCTGGAAGTGTGGGTGCCGAGCCAGGACAAATACCGCGAGATTTCGTCGTGCTCCAACTGCGGTGACTTCCAGGCCCGTCGCATGCAGGCGCGTTTCCGCAACCCGGAAACCGGCAAGCCGGAGCTGGTGCACACCCTCAACGGTTCGGGCCTGGCCGTAGGCCGTACCCTGGTGGCCGTGCTGGAAAACTACCAGCAGGCGGACGGTTCGATCCGTGTACCTGAGGTGCTCAAGCCTTACATGGCGGGCGTTGAGGTCATCCGCTAAATGGAATTTCTGCCGCTGTTTCATAACCTGCGCGGCAGTCGTGTGTTGGTCGTCGGTGGTGGGGAGATTGCCTTGCGCAAATCCCGGCTGCTGGCCGACGCCGGCGCGGTGTTGCGGGTGGTTGCTCCCCAGATCGAAAGCCAGCTGCGTGAGCTGGTGCTGGGCAGTGGCGGGGAACTGATGTTGCGCGGTTATCAGGAGGCCGACCTGGACGGTTGCACCCTGATTATCGCGGCCACCGACGATGAGCCACTGAATGCGCAAGTATCCAGTGATGCCAAGCGCCGCTGCGTGCCGGTCAATGTGGTGGACGCGCCAGCGTTGTGCAGCGTGATCTTCCCGGCGATTGTCGACCGTTCACCCTTGGTGATTGCCGTCTCCAGCGGCGGTGATGCGCCGGTACTGGCACGGCTGATCCGCGCCAAGCTGGAAACCTGGATTCCCTCGACCTACGGTCAATTGGCTGGGCTGGCCGCGCGTTTTCGGGCTCAGGTCAAAGGTTTGTACCCGGATGTGCAGCAACGCCGGGCGTTCTGGGAAGAAGTGTTCCAGGGCCCGATTGCCGACCGCCAGTTGGCCGGGCAGGGCGAGGAGGCCGAGCGCCTGTTGATCGAAAAGGTCAACGGCGCACCGCCTTACGCGCCCGGTGAGGTTTACCTGGTAGGTGCGGGCCCAGGCGACCCGGATTTGCTGACCTTTCGCGCATTGCGCCTGATGCAGCAAGCCGACGTGGTGCTGTACGACCGTTTGGTTGCGCCGGCGATTTTGGAACTGTGCCGTCGTGATGCCGAGCGCGTGTACGTCGGCAAGCGTCGCGCCGATCACGCGGTGCCCCAGGATCAGATCAACCAGCAACTGGTAGACCTGGCCAAGCAAGGCAAGCGCGTGCTGCGCCTCAAGGGGGGGGACCCGTTCATCTTTGGTCGTGGTGGCGAAGAGATCGAAGAGTTGGCGGCCCACGGCATCCCGTTCCAGGTGGTGCCGGGTATTACGGCAGCCAGTGGTTGTGCGGCTTATGCCGGGATTCCGCTGACTCACCGCGACTATGCCCAGTCGGTACGGTTTATTACCGGGCACTTGAAGAACGGTACCTCGGACTTGCCTTGGCAAGACCTGGTCGGCCCCTCACAGACCCTGGTGTTCTACATGGGCTTGATTGGCTTGCCGATCATTTGCGAGCAGTTGATCAAGCACGGGCGCGCGTCGGATACCCCAGCGGCGCTGATCCAGCAGGGCACCACGTCCAACCAGCGCGTGTTCACCGGCACCCTGGCCGACCTGCCGCGCATGGTGGCGGAGCATGAAGTGCATGCGCCGACATTGGTGATCGTGGGTGAGGTGGTGGTGTTGCGTGAGAAGCTCAAGTGGTTCGAGGGCGCTCAGTCCCAAGTCTGAACCGGCTCCTGTGGCGAGGGAGCTTGCTCCCGTTGGAGTGCGAAGCGCTCCCAAGATTTTGGGGCCGCTACGCAGCCCAGCGGGAGCAAGCTCCCTCGCCACAAGAGTTATCAGCCAAAGACACCTTTACCCGGCAGCCGCACCCGATCATGCTCCGTATCAAACCCCTGCAACGGCCCCTTCGGCACAATCCCCGTCGGGTTGATCGTGCGATGGCTGGCATAGTAATGCCCCTTGATATGCTCGAAATCCACCGTCTCGGCCACGCCTGGCCACTGATACATCTCCCGCAGCCAGTTTGACAAGTTCGCATAATCGGCAATTCGCCGCAGGTTGCATTTGAAGTGGCTGTAGTACACCGCATCAAAACGAATCAGCGTGGTGAACAGCCGCACATCGGCTTCGGTCAGGTACTCGCCGGCCAGATAGCGATGGCTGCTCAGGTGCTGTTCCAAATGATCCAGCTCGGCAAACACATCATCAAACGCACTTTCATACGCCTGTTGTGAGGTCGCGAAACCTGCGCGGTACACACCGTTGTTCACAGCGGGGTAGATGCGTTCGTTGAGGCTGTCGATGGTCGAATGCAGGGCTTGGGGGTAGAAATCCAGGGTATTGCCGGTCAGCGCATTGAACGCACTGTTGAACATGCGGATGATCTCCGCCGACTCATTGCTGACCATGCGCTTGAGCTTTTTGTCCCACAGCACCGGTACGGTCACGCGCCCGGTATAGTCGGCGGTATCGGCGGTGTAGCGTTGGTGCATGAAGTTGAAACCGTCCAGTTTGTCGCCGCTGGAGCCGTGGGCCTTGTCGAAGGTCCAGCCGTTTTCCAGCATCAGCCAACTGACCACCGAGACGTCGATCAGGCTTTCCAGGCCCTTGAGCTTGCGCAGGATCAAGGTGCGGTGCGCCCACGGGCAGGCGAGGGATACATAGAGGTGATAGCGACCGGCCTCGGCCTTGAAGCCGCCTTCACCACTCGGGCCTGGCGCGCCATCGGCGGTCACCCAGTTGCGGCGTTGTGCCTGTTCCCGTTGGAAAGCGCCATCGGCGCTACTTTCGTACCACTGGTCTTTCCACTGTCCTTCGATCAATAAACCCATGACTGGCTCCTTGGCTGATAAGCGTTGGAGCCCAGTCTAAAGGGATGAGTTCGAACTAAAAGCGCAAAGAACCGGCGTGAATGATCGATTAAATCGATTTATCCCGTACGTCCCAGTACTGCTGGGCCAACTCGAACGCCTGTTGTCGCGGGTGACCAAGGCCGCGCAGGGCCAACGCCATGGTGGCGATCAACGCCAGTTGCGGGTAGCTGTCCTCAACGTCGCCGCGCCACAGCGCTTTGAGGTGCTCGGGCTCAAGCGTTGCTGGCTTGACGTGGCGCTGGACGGAAAGGGCGGGCCACTCTTCGTCCCAGCTCTGGGCGCCAGTGGTGCCATACAGATGACTGACGGTATCGGGGTTGATTTCGATCTCGCCGCCGTCGCCCTTGACCACAATCACGTTGTCACCCAGCAAGCCACTGGCATCACGATGCACGCCCTGGTAACCGGGGTGGAAAATGCTTTGCAGGCCACAGCGCGCATTCAGCGGGTTGAGCAGGCGCGCCAGCGAATGGATAGGCGAACGCAGGCCCAAGGTGTTGCGCAGATCGATCATGCGTTGCAGCTGTGGCGCCCAATCACCCAATGGGATAAATGCCAGGTCGCCGTGGGCAAAGGCGCTCTCGACCTGTTGCCAGTCGCGGCACAGCGGGATCTGCAAGCCGTCCAGCAATTGCTCGGTGTACAAGCGCCCCGCAGTGTGGGCGCCGCCGCCGTGCATCAGGATGCGCACGCCGTTCTGTGCCAGGCATTTGGCTGCCAGCAGGAACCACGGCAGGTGGCGCTTTTTACCGGCATAGGTCGGCCAGTCGATATCGACGTTCAGCGCTGGCGCGTGCAGGCGCTCACGTACGGCTTCGGTGAAGCCCGCGAGTTCTTCCGGGCTTTCTTCCTTGTGGCGCAGCAGCATCAGGAAGGCGCCGAGCTGGGTGTCCTCGACCTTTTCGTCGAGCAGCATGCCCATGGCTTCCCGCGCTTCCTCGCGGGTGAGGTTGCGCGCGCCACGCTTGCCTTTGCCGAGGATGCGCACGAACTGCGCAAAGGGGTGCTCTTGGGGTGTTACGAGAGTCAGGGGGGCAAAGTCGGTCATAAGCAATTCGTCGGCCTGGGCAGGCCCGCCAGCTTGGCGGCGAGTTTGGCGGGAGTGCCGTTGAACAGTTTGTTGAGGTGCAGGCTGTTGCCCTTTTCCGGGCCCAGCTTCAAGGCGGTGTACTTGATCAGCGGGCGCGTGGCGGGGGACAGCTGGAACTCGGTGTAGAACTGGCGCAGCAGGGTGAGGATTTCCCAGTGTGCCGGGGTCAGCTCCAAGGCTTCGGCAGCGGCCAGGGCATTCGCCACTTCATCGGACCAGTCGTTGAGGTCGACGAGGTAGCCGTCCTTATCGAGTTCCAGGGTGCGTGCGCCGACGGTCAAGGTGTTCATAGCCAGGTGTTGACCTTGTCGTAGTCGATCGACAGTTGCACGAAGCCTGGGTAATCGACGCTGTCAGCCCAGTCGGGCAGCGGCAGGTTGCGTGCCTGCATGTCTTCGGCCAGCACAAACACCTTTACGCCTTTGGTTTGCAGGGCGGGCGTGTGCAGGCCGTAGGCTCCGTCACCACACAAGAGGATTGCGTCCTCGGCGCCACAGATGCGCAGGCAGCTGTCGAGGCGGCTGTCAGTAAACGGGGAATGAGACACCACATGTAGAGTCGACATCAGAGGGTAATCACCTGGTCGTAACGGTCAATCAGCTGGGAAATGGCTTGGCTGTCGAGCGCCTGCGCGTGGGCGGGCGGCGGCAGCCCGCGTGCGGACAGGCTATGGCTGCACGCGAACACGTCATCAATGCCGAACAGGCCCAGGGCCTGCAGGTTGGCACTCAGGTCTTTCTGTTGCACGGCCTTGGCGGCTTGGTTCGGCGCCAGTTGGAACACACCGTCATCCAGGAACAACAGGCCAATGGGCAGATCGAACGCGCCGCCGGCCAGCACGATATCCAGTGCTTCCCGCGCACTCGGCCCGGACCACGGGGCCTGGCGGCTGATCACCAACAAGGATCTGGACATGTCACGGCCCTCCAAAACAGATCAGGCGGTCGGCGTCCTGGATCGCGTCATGCAATTGACCCAGGCCCGACAACGCCCAGGGTGCTTCCAGGTTGATCGCGCTGCGTTGGTAACGCGCAGCTTCCTCGGCATTAAGCACACCCCGGCGCAGCGCGGCGGCGATGCACACCACGCCGTCGAGCTGGTGCTGGCTGACAAACTCGCGCCATTGGCGCGCAATGTCTTGCTCATCCTGGGGGGCGACGATGTTATTGGACGCGCTGTACACGCCGTTCTGGTAGAAAAACAGCCGCACGATCTCATGCCCGCCGGCCAGCGCCGCCTGTGCGAACAACAGGGCGCGGCGCGAGGAGGGCGCGTGGGCGGCGCTATACAGTGCAATCGCGAACTTCATGGAAGACTCTGCCAACAAACGTCGGCCAATGATAAAGCCGCCGCCGCGAAAAAGCCCGCCGTGATCAAAACGGTCACTGTGGTTGATCGTTCTGACGATTGCCGGCAGGCGCCCGTCTGCCTAGTCTGTGAGTATTCGCAACCCAACTGGAGTCCCCATGTCAGGTCCCTTGGCGTCCCTTAAAGTGTTGGATTTTTCCACCTTGCTGCCCGGCCCGTTTGCCTCCCTGATGCTGGCGGACATGGGCGCCGAGGTGCTGCGTATCGAATCGCACACGCGGACGGACCTGTTGCGTGTGTTGCCGCCCCATGATCGTGGCACCTCGGCCAGCCACGCCTACCTCAATCGCAACAAGCGCAGTTTGGCCCTGGACCTCAAGCAGGCCGAGGCGCTGGAGATTGTGCGTGAGTTGGTCAAGGGCCATGACATCCTGCTCGAGCAGTTCCGCCCCGGTGTCATGGAGCGCTTGGGCCTGGGCTATGAGGCGCTGAAGGCGATCAACCCGCGGCTGATCTATGTGTCGATCACCGGCTACGGCCAGACCGGCCCCTATAAGGACCGCGCCGGGCACGATATTAACTACCTGGCATTGGCCGGCGTCGCCAGCCATACCGGGCGCCAGGACACCGGGCCGTTACCCCTGGGCGTACAACTGGCGGATGTGGCGGGCGGTTCGCTGCATGCCGTGGTGGGCTTGCTGGCGGCGGTGATTGCCAGACAGCAAAGCGGGGTGGGGCAATACCTGGATGTAAGCATGACCGACTGCTCGTTCAGCCTGAACGCCATGGCTGGGGCCGGTTACCTGGCTTGCGGGGTCGAGCCTGGGTGGGAGAACCATGTGCTCAATGGCGGGAGTTTCTATGACTACTACCGCACACGCGATGGGCGCTGGATGTCGGTGGGCAGTTTGGAGCCGGGGTTTATGCAGCAGTTGTGCGCGGCCTTGGGGCGCCCGGAACTGGCGGCGCACAGCGTGACGCCCGAGCGGCAAGGCGTGCTCAAGCAGGCGTTGCAGGTGGAGTTCGAGAAGCGCAGTTTTGACCAGTTGTGTGAGTTGTTTGTCGGGGTGGATGCCTGTGTTGAGCCGGTATTGAGTTTGAGCGAAGCGGTGGAGCATCCCCAGTTGAAGGCGCGGGAGCTGGTCAGCCAGGTGCCCCGGGGTGATGGCTCGACACAAGCGCAATTGGCCTGCCCGCTGAAATTCTCCGAGGGGTTGCCGGCGCCCAGGCATATTGGAGTGGCGGTGGGGGCGCACAGTGATGAGGTGCTGGCGGAGTTGGGGTTCGGTATTGAGCGGATAGAGCAATTGCGGCAGGCCAAGGTTGTAGGTTGACTGAGCCGACGCTTTCGCAGGCAAGCCAGCTCCCACATTTTGATTGCGTTCACAGATCCAGATGTGGGAGCTGGCTGGCCTGCGAAGAGGCCCTCATTCCACCCGAGTTTCCCCAGTGAACACCAGCGTCTGCCGACACCGCCGACACAAATATCGCCGCCCCTGATTCACCAACCCATGGCGCTGCGGTGAAAACGGAAAATCACTGTCCGCACACGGGCAGCGGTAGATATAACGAGTCACCTGTCGGCGCTTGACCTCGTAGGTATGGCAACGGTCGGGCGGCAGTTCGTAAACCCCGCGCATGATCAACTGCCATTCCTCGCCATGGGGCTGGATACGCTCGCCAAACAACTGGTGGGCAATCAGGTGCGCCACTTCGTGGGCCACGGTTTGCTTGAGAAAGTGTTGGCTGTTTTCACGGTACAACTGAGGGTTGAAGCGCAGCAGGTTCTCGTGCAAATGCGCGACACCGGCTTTCTGGCCCCGCAGCTTGAGGCTGACCTGGGGGCGTTTGAAGCTTCGTTTGAAAAAGGATTCGGCTTGCAGGAAACAATCTTCGACGCGGGTATTGAGTTGCTCGGGCATGCTGTACATATCTCCAGAGACGCCCAGTATGCCGCAAAGCTGGGTGTTTCCGAATCTGTCAGGCGCCGAATGGTCATGCATAACGCACAAAGCCACCTTGCGGTGGCCTTGCCTGCGGGGTTTTTCGTTCAACTGGTGTAGATCGGCCCGACGCCCAGGCCCCAGACGATCACGGTAAAGGCCATGATCGCTACCAGCACCACCAGGCCGACGGCCAATACCGAGCTGGAAAAAAGGAAACCTTCATCCGGGTCGATACTCATGAAGGTCGGCAGCCCCACATACAGCAGGTACACCGTGTAGCAGATCGCCGCCGTGCCCACGACCATGCCCAGCCACATATGCGGGTAGAGCGCCGCCAGCCCGCCGATAAACAAGGGTGTGGCGGTATAAGTGGCAAACGCCACGCAGCGGGCCCTGCTTGGGCTGGCGTCGTAGGTGCGGGCCATCCAGTGAATGAACGCGCCCATCACCGCCACGCCGCACAGCATGGCCGCGTAGGACATGAGAGTCATCCACAGCGCGCTTTCCTGGGTCAGCATCACCGGGGCACGGTTGCCGATGACCCAGCCGACTTGAGTGGTGCCAATAAAGGCGGAAATGGCGGGGATCGCCGCGAGAATCAGGGTATGAGTGAGGTACATGTGGCTGATGCTTTCTTCTTTATCGCCACGAATTTCCCGCCATTCCTGGTCGGGATGGGTAAACAGCCCCACGACGTGATGGATCATGCCAGTCACTCCTGTCGTTATTACCATCGCCCCCCATCGGAGCGCCCACGGGCCATATGGCCTGAAAGGTCTGGATAGATGTGCGACCTCAAGTTGCAGTATAGAAAGGGATGACCGGAATAACCGTAGGGCCTTTAGAGCAAATTGCGCTGTAAACAGGGGTGCTAATCGCGGTGTGGTCTGTCTGGACTCATGCCATCCAACTCCCACATTGGATCTGCGCCAGTCTTGCCGGTAAAATGCTGCGCTTTTCGTCACACACCTTTGCGGATCCAAGCGCCATGGGCACTCTTACAGTCAACCAGAACAAACTGCAAAAACGCCTGCGTCGCCTGGCCGGTGAAGCGGTCGCCGATTTCAACATGATCGAGGACGGCGACAAGGTCATGGTCTGCCTCTCCGGCGGCAAAGACAGCTACACCATGCTCGACGTGTTGCTGCACCTGCAAAAGGTCGCGCCAATCAAGTTCGAGATCGTGGCGGTCAACATGGACCAGAAGCAACCCGGTTTCCCTGAGCATGTGCTGCCGGCCTATCTGAAAGAACTGGGCGTCGAGTACCACATCGTCGAGAAAGACACCTACTCGGTGGTCAAGGAATTGATCCCGGAAGGCAAGACTACCTGCTCGCTGTGCTCGCGCCTGCGCCGTGGCACGCTCTATACCTTTGCCGATGAGATCGGCGCGACCAAGATGGCCCTGGGTCATCACCGCGATGACATCGTCGAAACCTTCTTCCTCAATATGTTCTTCAACGGCTCGCTCAAGGCCATGCCGCCCAAGCTGCGTGCCGATGATGGGCGCAACGTAGTGATCCGCCCGCTGGCGTATTGCAACGAGAAGGACATCCAGGCTTATTCCGACTTCAAGCAATTCCCTATCATCCCGTGCAACCTGTGCGGCTCCCAGGAAAACCTGCAGCGCCAGGTGGTCAAGGAGATGCTGGTGGACTGGGAGCGCAAGACCCCTGGGCGTACCGAAAGTATCTTCCGCAGCCTGCAAAACGTGATCCCGTCGCAATTGGCCGACCGCAACCTGTTCGACTTCACCAGCTTGAAAATCGATGAGACCGCCGCATCGCGTTTCGTCAATGTAGTGAACCTCTGAGTCTTCCCGAGGCTCTAGTACACGGCGCTTGCGGGCGCCGTTTTCAATTCGACTGACAGGAGAGGGCATGCGCGATTACAAGTGGCTGCACGAATATTGTCTGAACCGCTTCGGTTCGGCGGCCAAGCTGGAAGCCCATCTGCCGGTGCCCAAGACCCCGGCGCAATTGCGCAAGATAACGGATGACCGTTACCTGTCGACCTTGGCGCTGCGAGTATTCCGCGCCGGTTTGAAGCACAGCGTGGTCGATGCCAAATGGCCGGCGTTCGAGCAGGTGTTCTTTGGCTTCGACCCGGAAAAAGTCGTGCTGATGGGTGCCGAGCACCTGGAACGACTGATGCAGGACACCCGCATCATCCGCCACCTGGGCAAGCTCAAGAGTGTGCCGCGCAACGCGCAGATGATCCTGGATATCGAGCAGGAGAAAGGCAGCTTCGGCGCGTTTATCGCTGATTGGCCGGTGACCGATATCGTCGGGCTCTGGAAGTACCTGAGCAAGCACGGCCACCAGTTGGGCGGCCTGTCGGCGCCGCGCTTCCTGCGGATGGTCGGCAAGGACACCTTTGTACCGAGCGATGACGTGGTGGCAGCGTTGAATGCGCAGAAGATCGTCGACAAGGCCCCGACCAGCCTGCGCGATTTGGCGACGGTGCAGGGTGCCTTCAACCAGTGGCATGCCGAGAGTGGGCGGCCGATGTGTCAGCTGTCGATGATGTTGGCCTACACGGTGAATCATTGAGACCGCGGTGATGCCATCGCAGGTGAGCCAGCTCCCACCTTTAGACCGCGCCGCTTATCAAATGTGGGAGCTGGCTTGCCTGCGATAGCGGGCTTCAGGTCTGGTTTAAATCAGCAGCCAGTCGCCGGTTCAACTGATGCCGCCAACGCACATACAGCAACGCCGTGCAAAACACCGCCAGACTCGCCAGCATCTCCAGCACACCAAACCACTGGCGGTTCGGGTCATACGCCGCCAGCGCGCCCTTGATGAAATACAGGTTCACCGCAAAGCACATCCACGAATGCCCGCGTGCGCTGCCCATCAGCATGCCTGGCGCAAGTATCAGCAGCGGCACCAGTTCGATCAGCAGGATGACCCACGGGCGCGCCCCATGCAGGTCGGCGACAAACAGGTAGTACGCGCACAACAAGCCCACCAGGCCCAAAAACGCCAGCAGGCTCAGCGCGCGTGCCACCTTGACCCGCGGCTCCAGCCACTCCCGTGGCGGCAGGACCTTAGGCTTCCTGGCCACGGCCGTTCTCCAACAGCGTGGCGGTCTTGGCCAGGCGCAGGCCCAAGGCCCGGCACAAGGTGATTTCATGTTGATCGAGCATACGCTTGCCGTCTGGCCCGGAATGGTGGCTGGCGCCATACGGCGTACCGCCGCCCTGGGTGTCGAGCAGCGCCTGCTCGCTGTAGGGCAGGCCGGTGATCAGCATGCCGTGGTGCAGCAGCGGCAGCAGCATCGACATCAGCGTGGTTTCCTGGCCGCCATGCAGGCTGGCGGTGGAGGTGAACACGCCGGCCGGCTTGCCGACCAGAGCGCCGGTGAGCCACAGGTTGCTGGTGCCATCGAGGAAGTACTTGAGCGGCGCGGCCATGTTGCCGAACCGGGTCGGGCTGCCCAGGGCCAGGCCCGAGCAGTGCTTCAGGTCGTCCAGGCTGGCATACAGCGCGCCTTCGTCGGGAATGCTCGGCGCCACCGCTTCGCACTCGGTGGAAATCGCCGGCACGGTGCGCAACCGCGCTTCCATGCCGCCTTGCTCGATACCGCGGGCAATCTGCCGGGCCATCTCGCTCACCGAGCCGTTACGGCTGTAATACAACACCAGCACATAGGGCGTAGTCACGGCAGGATCTCCAGCACGTTCTCGGGTGGGCGGCCAATGATGGCTTTGTCGGCGGTTTCCAGGATCGGGCGTTCCATCAGCTTGGGATGGGCGGCGATGGCGGCGATCAGTTGGGTGTCGCTGAGGCTGGCGTCGGCCAGGTTCAGGGTTTTGTATTCGTCTTCGCCGGTGCGCAGCAGTTGGCGTGCGCTGATCCCCAGTTTTTTCAGCAGGGCCTCGATTTGCGCGGCATCCAGCGGGGTTTCCAGGTAGCGCACGACGGTCGGGTTGAGGCCGCGGGCTTCCAGCAGTTCCAGCGCACCGCGGGATTTCGAGCAGCGCGGGTTGTGATAAAGCGTCAGATCGGTCATGTGCGGGTCGCATCTTGCGTAAGGTGGCAGGTATTCTACCTGCGCTGGCGCCTGTCCTTAAACCGTAAGAGGCGATAGGCCGCAGCCAACGTTCATTTTTGCGAAGGAATACCCCATGACAAGGCGACTGATCGGTGCATTGGCGATCATCACAACCCTGCTGCTCAGCGGCTGCGGTAACGATTACGGCGTTGACCAATATGGCCAGAAAGTGGCGGCCGAACGCCTGGACAAACAGTGGCTGGTGGTCAACTACTGGGCCGAATGGTGTGGCCCGTGCCGCACGGAAATCCCCGAGCTCAATGCCCTGGCAGAACAGTTGAAAGGCCAGAATGTCGGGGTGTTCGGCGTCAACTTCGACAATGTGCAGGGTGAGGAACTGAAGGCCGCCAGCGACAAGCTGGGGATCAAGTTCACGGTACTGGCCCAGAACCCGGACGGGATCTTCGAGATTCCGCGCAGCGAGGCATTGCCGGTGACCTACATCATCGACGACAAGGGCAAGGTGCGTGAGCAGTTGATGGGTGAGCAGACAGCGGAAGGGGTGTTGGCCAAGCTCAAGGCCCTGAAAGGCTAAAACTGTGGGAGCTGGCTTGTCTGCGATGGCCATGGGTATCTACACAATTTTGGAGTGACGCTGGACCTGTGGCGAGGGAGCTTGCTCCCGTGACGGCTTGACAGCCGACGCTGATCTAACTGAGGCACGGTGATCCAAATGTGGGAGCTGGCTTGCCTGCGAAGGCGGCCTGCCAGCCGACCGGGATATTGGATTTGACCGAGTACATATCCATTATTTAGGTAACGGCCACCGATGGTTCCGCTCTGACAGCGGCTCACTTTTGAAAAAAAAGCGCAAAAGTAAGCAAAACGCTCTTGCCCCACCACTCGGCACCTCGCTTAGGCTCGGTGTGCCCGTAATCCGCCAGTGATTTGGGGGCCGCCGCCACGCGCCATCCATGGCGCGGGGCGGCTAAACCGGCATCCCTGCCGGTTTACCCCCCAAATCCCTGTCGAATTCCGGCCAGCGTGGTTTGACGGGGCGCCTGAGATCAAGATCAAGAGCGACTCGCTTCGCATCGTGGTTACCGTCTGCTGTTACAACCCACAAAGTTGTGTAGATACCTATGCTGCGATGGCATCGCTGCGGTGTACCTGATACACCGCGTCGTCCGCATCGCAGGCAAGCCAGCTCCCACAGAGCCAGACGACACCGCGTTAATACAGGAGAGTGCGCCTAGGTCAGCCTTCTTCGAGCCACAAACGGATCGGCTTGCCTTCGGCCGGCCAGAACCGCGTCTGCTCGAGCGGCGAGATGTCCCAGCGCTGCACGCCTTGCAGGGCTTGGAAGAAGCGATGCTCTTGCTCCATCAGGGCCTCGGCGCACATTTTTCGGGTGCTGCCGACCGGGCCGAAGCTGAGCTTGTCGCCTTCGACGGTGTACGGTGCAAACCAGTGGTTGCAGCCGCCATTGCCATAGGCGCGGCCATCGGTGCCTAGGGTGACGGTAAGGTGCGCGTAGTCCATCAGCGGCCGCTCACCGATCCATTCCACGACGTAGCTGTGGTCGCGCTCGAGCTTGGCGCCATCGGCGGCGCAGCCTGCCAGGCCCAGGCCGATTGCGGCGAGCAGCAGCCGGCCTTTCATTGCGCGGCCTGCTGGCATTTCGGGCAGCGGTGCTTATCGCCTTCGCTGGCCCAGCCCAGTTCTTTGATACGTGCGTTGGCAGCCGGTTGCAGCGGCGCTTTGGTCAGCTTGGTTTCCACCGCGAATTCAAACTCCAGCACGGCGTCGCAGCTGTCGCAATTGACCTTCCAGGTATGAATCTCCAGTTCGCCGAACTTCGGCCCTTGGGCCATGGCGACCCACTGGCCCGCCGGGCGGATGGAGTAGCGTGCGTCACCTTCGACGGTGAGTCGCATCGACAGGGTTTTACTGCCGCGCAGGCTGACGATCAGGACGTCGCCATGTTTGATCGAACCACCGTTGCCGGTGACCTGGTAACGGCCCGGCACCAGGGCACGGCATTCGATCAGGGTGTGTTGCGGGCTCAGCAAGCTGAAGCGGAAATCGTGTTCGGCCATGGATCCTCCAAATAGGCGCGGCATCCTATCACGGGTGCCGGCCTATCATGAGCCTGGTATGTGACCGCTGATCATCCCTCGACCAGGTTCTGTGCGCGGCCATCGGCCCACGCGGCAATGTTGGCCAATGTGGTGCCGGCAATCGCCGCCAGGGCTTCACGGGTGAGGAAGGCCTGGTGCGCGGTGATGATCACGTTGGGGAAGGTCAGCAGGCGGGCAAGCACGTCATCCTGCAGGGGCAGGTCCGAGCGGTCCTCGAAAAACAATTGGGCTTCTTCTTCGTAGACGTCCAACCCCAGATAGCCCAACTGGCCCAGCTTGAGCGCTTCGATCAGTGCCGGCGTATCGACCAGGCCACCACGTCCGGTGTTGATCAGCATCGCACCGGTTTGCATCTGCGCGAGCGAGCGGGCATTGATCAGGTGTTTGCTGTCGGCGGTCAGCGGGCAGTGCAGGCTGATGATTTGCGCCTCGGCCAACAGTTCAGGCAGGCTCACGTAGCGTGCCCCGAGGTCCTGCACCTGTGGGTTGGGGAAGGGATCGTAGGCCAGCAACTGGCAGCCGAAGCCGGCCATGATCTTGGCGAAGGTCGCGCCGATCTGACCGGTGCCGACCACGCCGACCGTTTTGCCGACCAGATCAAAACCGGTCAGCCCGTGCAGGCTGAAATCACCGTCGCGGGTACGATTGTAGGCCCGGTGCAGGCGACGGTTGAGGGCCAGGATCAGGGCGACGGCATGCTCGGCCACCGCGTGGGGCGAATAGGCGGGCACGCGCACGATAGTCAGGCCCAGGCGCTGGGCGGCGGGTAAGTCGACATGGTTGTAGCCCGCCGAGCGCAGGGCAATCAGGCGTGTGCCGCCCTTGGCCAGTTGCTCCAGCACGGGGGCGCTGAGGTCGTCGTTGATAAAGGCGCAGACCAACTCGTGGTGTTCGGCCAGGGCCACGGTATCGAGGTTGAGGCGGGCGGGTTGGAATTGCAGTTCCAGGCCAGCCGGCAGCGGTTCGCCGAGGAAACTCTCGCGGTCGTAGGTTTGGCTGCTGAAGAGAATGACGCGCATTAAGAAGGCTCCCTGCAATTTACACATTGGAATGCTGACTGAATGTGGGAGGGGGCTTGCCCCCTCCCACATTGTTGATTCGTTGCCCATGAAAACAGGGTCAGGCACTCACTCTGGCTTCACTGGCCAACCGCGCAATTGCCATGTCGAGTTCGTCCAGCGCGGCCATGGCCTTGGCGTCATCCTGCTTGAGCAGGGTTTCGGCGCGTTGGCAGGCTGCTCGTAATTGCGGAACACCACAGTAGCGGGTGGCGCCGTGCAAACGGTGCACGCGCTCGATCAAGGCGTGGTTGTCATTGGCTTCGCGGGCGTGGGTAATTGCCAGGCGATCAGCCTCCAGGGAGGCCAGTAGCATGGCGAGCATATCAGCGGCCAAGTCGGCCTTGTTGGCGGCCAGGCGCAGGCCTTCTTCGTGATCGAGTACCAAGAGTTGCACGCCCTGGGCCGCGCCTTCGTGGGTACGCTCCGGGCCTTGGTTACGCAGCGCCAGGCCGGTCCATTTCAATACCACCTGGGCCAACTGCCGTTCGCTGATGGGTTTGGTCAAGTAGTCGTCCATGCCGCTTTGCAGCAGAGCGCGTTTTTCGTTGGCCATGGCGTGGGCCGTGAGGGCCACCACCGGCAGCGGCGTGCCGTGGCGCTCGCTTTCCCACTGGCGGATCGCCTCGGTGCTCTGGCGGCCATCCATGCCGGGCATTTGCACGTCCATCAACACCAAATCGAAAGTTTCCTGCTTCACGGCGTCGACGGCCGCGTAACCGCTCTCCACCGCCTGCACCTTGGCGCCCATGTCTTCCAACAGGGTTTGCACCAGCAACAGGTTGGCCGGGTTGTCGTCCACGCACAGTACTCGAGGCGCACGGCTGGACAACGGCTCACCGGGTTCGCTGCGTGAAGGGCGCGGGCTGATCAGGTCGGCCAGGGAGCGGCGCAGCTTGCGGGTACAGGCAGGCTTGGCCTGCAATTGGCTGTTGGGGTTGGGCACCGATTGGTTGAACAGCATCTGTTCGGTGGTCGGGCACAGCACCAGCACCTTGCAGCCCAGGTGTTCCAGGTCCCACAGGTGTTGATTGAGGCGTTCGGGCGGAATGTCGTTGGCGGTGACGCCGAGCACCGCCAGGCTGATGGCCTGTTCGGTCTGGTGGGCACTGGTGATGCCGTTGGTCAGGCTTTCCAGGGTATTGAAAGGCGTGACTTCCAGGCCGCAGTCTTCCAATTGATGTTGCAGGGCCTGGCGCGCCAGTTCGTGGTTTTCCAGCACGGCCACACGCCGCCCCAGCAGCGGCGCGGCGGGCAGGTCTTCGACGTCGTCACGGGTTTTGGGCAGGTTCAGGCTGATCCAGAATTCCGAACCTTCACCCGGCGTGCTGTCGACGCCGATTTCGCCGCCCATCTGCTCGATCAACCGCTTGGAAATCACCAGGCCCAAACCGGTGCCGCCGGGCTGGCGCGACAGCGAGTTGTCAGCCTGGCTGAATGCCTGGAACAGGGCGCGCACATCCTGGTTGGACAGGCCAATGCCGGTGTCTTGCACACTGATGCGCAATTGCACGCTGTCTTCCTGCTCGTCCTCGATCATTGCCCGGGCCACAATGGTGCCTTCGCGGGTGAACTTGATCGCATTGCTGATCAGGTTGGTCAGGATCTGCTTGAGCCGCAGCGGGTCGCCCACCAATGCCAGGGGCGTGTCGCGGTATACCAGGCTCACCAGTTCGAGCTGCTTGGCATGGGCGGCGGGGGCGAGGATGGTCAAGGTGTCTTGCAGCAAGTCGCGCAGGTTGAAAGGCACGCTGTCGAGCACCAGTTTGCCGGCTTCAATCTTCGAGAAATCGAGGATTTCGTTGATGATGCCCAGCAGGTTATCCGCAGATTTTTCGATAGTGCCCAGGTAATCCAGCTGGCGCGGCGACAATTCGCTTTTTTGCAGCAAGTGAGTAAAACCGAGGATGCCGTTGAGCGGTGTGCGGATCTCATGGCTCATGTTGGCCAGGAACTCCGACTTGATACGGCTGGCTTCCAGGGCTTCCTTGCGTGCCAGGTCCAGCTCGATGTTCTGGATCTCAATGGTTTCCAGGTTCTGGCGCACGTCTTCGGTGGCCTGGTCGATGCTGTGTTGCAGCTCTTCCTGGGCATTTTGCAGGGTTTCGGCCATGCGGTTGATGCCAGACGCGAGCTGGTCCAATTCCTGGCTGCCCAAGGGTGGCAAGCGTGTTTCCAGGTTGCCGTCCTTGAGCTGCGCCACCGCTTGCTTGATCTGGCCAATCGGCGAATTGATGGTACGGCTGATACGCAGGGCGAGGGCGGCGGTGCACATCAGGCCGATGGCGATCAGCAGAAGGCTGGCGAACAGGCTGCGATAGCCGCGCAACAGCATGCCATTGTGGGACAGCTCGACTTCCACCCAACCTAGCAGACGGTCGGCCTCATCGGGAATCAACTCGCCCGCCAGGTTGCGATGGCGGCCAAACACCGGCAGTAGATAGCGGGTGGCGTCATTGCCGGAACGCTGTAACAGTTGCGAGCTGTTGCCGGTGGGCGGCTGGTTAAGCATGGTCGGGCCGGCGTGGGCCAGGGACGAGCGGTCTGGCGCCAGGAACGACACGGCGCGCACATCCGGCTGTTCCAGGGACTGTGTGGCGATACGCTCCAGCAGGTCGGTGTCCTTGTGGCCCATGGCTGGGGCCACCAGCGGTGCCAATTGCTCGGCGATCATTTCGCCGCGTTGCAGTAGCTGGGTCTGCAACTCCGACAGCTGCATCCAGGTGAAATAGCCGCCCAACAACAGCGCCATCAGGCTGGTCGGTAATAAGGTCAGCAACAGTACGCGGCCTTTTATCCCCATTCTTCTAAGCACGCCACTCTCCTGCTACCACGTTGTTATCAATCATCCACGCCGGCATCCGGCCAGCGCCACCTGCGCAGTGTAGCCATTTGCGCGGCCTGGAATCTTGCAAATTAATGACATGCGGCAATCTTCGGGCCATTCGGCGCCGGGTGGCGATTGCCTGTGAACGTTTAATCTTGAATAATCAGTGATTGAGAATGACTTGCAGACGCTAATGACTCCCGCAGCAGTTGGCCTACCCAGTATCCTGACCATCGAAGATGACCCTGTGTTGGGCGCCTACGTGCACGAGCAACTGGGCCGCAGTGGTTTCCAGGTGACCTGGTGCCAGAACGGCCAGCAGGGCCTGCAACTGGCCCGCGCCCAGGCCTTCGACCTGGTGCTGATGGATATTCTGCTGCCGGGGCTGGACGGTTTGTCGATCCTCACTCATTTGCGCCAGAGCCACGCCATGCCCGTGATCCTGATGTCAGCCCTGGGCGCTGAAGCCGACCGTATCAGCGGTTTTCGCCTGGGCGCGGACGACTATTTGCCCAAGCCGTTCAGCATGGTTGAACTGTGCGTGCGTATTGAAGCGATCCTGCGCCGCGTTGCCCTGGATCGCCGGCCCGAGCCGACGCGCGCCCCGGCACTTGAAGATGCCCGGGTGCTGCACTTTGATGATGAACGCTGCGATGTGTCCTGCCAGGACCAGTGGGCCGCGCTCACGCGCAGCGAATACCGCCTGCTGGAAACCCTGCACCGCAATGCCGAAGAAGTCCTCAGCAAAGCCTTCCTGTATCAGCAGGTGTTGCAGCGCGGTTATGCGCCCCACGACCGCAGCCTCGACATGCATGTCAGCCAGATCCGCCGCAAGCTCAAGGCCATCGGTTACAGCGAGCGTGAAGTGCGCACCGTATGGGGCAAGGGCTATGTGCTGAGCGGTCACGATGAAGGGCTTTGAGCGACTGCCCGGCAAGCACTCGTTGTTCTGGAAGCTGGCCAGCCTGTTGATCGCCTTCTGTTTGTTGATGATTTGGCTCAGTTGGTCGTGGGGCCGTTACATGGAACAGCAGAGCGCTTACCTGTCCGACAAGTCGCGGGAGATTCTCAATGGCTATGCCGCGGGTGCCGAACTGGCGTGGAGCACGCAAGGCAGCGCGGGCGTAGATGCCTGGTTGCAGCGGATGGCAGAGCGCGAAAGCACTTGGGTAGGGGTGATCGGTAACGACCTGCAGTCCCTGGGCAGCACGCCCTTGAGTGACAAGGAAAGCCAGCGCCTGACGTTTTTGCGTGGATTGGATTGGCCGGTCAGCCGGCATGTCATCGGCTTGCCCTGGATGAAGGTGCCGTTTCCGGTCGACCCTGGCGCGGGGTCGCTGGTGATCGAGCTGCCGCAGCGCTTTATGCCTGGGCGCTATCAACTGTTCTGGCGGGTGGTCACCAATGGTGTGATTCCAGGTCTGTTTACCCTCTTGCTGTGTATCGGCCTTTACCGGCTGTTGATCATGCCCCTCAATCAATTGCGCGAGCAGGCCAATGCCTGGCGTGCGGACCAACTCAATACGCGGATGTCCCTGGATGCCACCAGCCGCCAGGATGAACTGGGCGAGCTGGGCCGCGCCTTTGACCATATGTCCGAACGCTTGCAGGGCACGGTGCGTTTGCAGCAGCAGTTGCTGCGCGATATGTCCCATGAACTGCGCACACCCTTGAGCCGCCTGCGGGTAGCCTGCGACAGCGAGCAAGACCTGGCCAAGCTGCGCGAGCGCCTGGGTCGGGAAATCGACGCCATGCAGCGCCTGGTGGAAGACAGCCTGCAACTGGCCTGGCTCGACAGCGAAACTACACCGTTGCCCCAGGAAGATATTCAGCTCCAGGCCTTGTGGGACATATTGCGCAAGAATGCCTGTTTTGAAAGCGGTTGGTCCGCATCGCGCTTGCCGTGCCTGTTACCCGCGGACAGTTGGGTGCGTGGCAACCTCAATGCACTGGCCCAGGCCTTGGAAAATATCCTGCGCAACGCCATACGCCACTCGCCCCACGAGGGCTGCGTGCAACTCGACGGATGTCGTGAGGGGGAGTATTGGCATATCTGGCTGCAGGACCAGGGGGCTGGGATTGCTGAGGATGATCTGGAGCGCATCTTCGCGCCCTTTACCCGCCTGGACGGCTCGCGCCCCGGCGATGGCGGTTTCGGCCTGGGCCTGAGCATTGCCCGCAACGCCGTGCAGCGCCAGGGCGGTCGCTTATGGGCGGAAAATACCGGGCTGGGTCTGCGGGTGCATTTGCGTTTGCTGGCCCGTTAGCGCTCAGCGCCGGCGCAGTTTGCGTTTTTTCCACTGGTGCGCCACCCACCAGCGCCAGTACGCCATGGTCAGGCAATAAGCCAAGGCGCCCAATACCACCCCCAATACCACCGAACCCAGCAGGAATGGCTGCCAAAGAGTGCTCAACTGGCCGCTGATCCATTCCCACGTAAGGTTATCGGGCAAGCTGCGTGGCGGCACATTCATCAGCCAGGCGCCGGTCATATAAGTACAGATGAACACCACCGGCATGGTGATGGGGTTGGTCAACCACACGAGGCTGATGGCGATAGGCATATTGCCGCGCACTGAAATCGCCAGGACCGCGGCAAGCAACATCTGCAATGGAATCGGGATAAACGCCGCAAATAAACCCACCGCCATGGCGCGAGCCACTGAGTGCCGGTTCAGGTGCCAGAGGTTGGGGTCATGCAGCAGCGTGCCAAGAAACTGTAATGACTTGTGTTCCCTGATACTGCTGGGATCGGGCATGTACCGTTTGAATAAGCGCCGGGGCATAAGGGGTCCAAGTCAATTCGAGGGGCAAGTATGCCCGGATTCTATAAACAGAAAATTCAGACTTTGTGACAAAACATCATAGGCGCTGTCGTTCAGCCGGCTAAGACTGAGTGGATCACTGGAAAAGGATGATCCATGAAGACAGGGATGTTGGCGTTGGCGCTGGGGTTGCTGGCGTTGCGGTGGTTACCGGTGTTGCCGCCTGGCGCCGGGTTGTTGGCAATGCTGGTGCTGGCCTTGATGCTGTTGCCTTTTCGGTCCTATCCCGTGGCGTTCTTTCTGGTGGGCTTGAGTTGGGCCTGTCTCAGCGCGCAGCGGGCGCTGGATGATCGGCTGCAGCCGGCCCTGGACGGGCAGACTCGCTGGGTGGAGGGGCGTGTGGTGGGCTTGCCTCAGCAGACGGGTACGGGCGTGCGCTTTGAACTGGCCGACGGCCGGTCGCGCAAGGTTCGGCTGCCCAAACGTATCCGCGTGTCCTGGCACGGCGGGCCAGTGGTGAACAGCGGTGAACGCTGGCGTCTGGCGTTGACACTCAAGCGGCCTGCGGGCCTGCTCAATTTCCATGGGGTCGACCATGAAGCCTGGCTGCTGGCCCAGCGTATCGGTGCCACTGCAACGGTAAAAGACGGTGAGCGTCTCGCACCGGCCCGCAATGCCTGGCGCGATGCTGTGCGCCAGCGCCTGATGGCGGTGGATGCCCAAGGCCGCGAGGCGGGCTTGGCGGCGCTGGTATTGGGCGACGGTTCCGGCCTGGCGCCTGAGGATTGGCAGGTGTTGCAGGACACGGGCACGGTACATCTGCTGGTGATTTCCGGGCAGCACATCGGCTTGCTGGCGGGGTTGATCTACGGCTTGGTCGCGATGCTGGCGCGTTATGGTTGCTGGCCCCGAACCTGGCCGTGGCTGCCGTGGGCGTGCGGTCTGGCATTTGGTGCGGCGTTGGGTTATGGGCTGCTGGCCGGGTTCGGCGTGCCGGTGCAACGGGCCTGCATGATGGTCGGCCTGGTGCTGCTGTGGCGTCTGCGTTTGCGCCATTTGGGCGTGTGGTGGCCGTTGCTGCTGGCACTGAACGGCGTGCTGGTACTGGAGCCCTTGGCCAGCCTGCAGGTAGGGTTCTGGTTGTCGTTTGCGGCGGTCGCGGTGTTGCTGTTGGCGTTCGGCGGGCGCCTGGGGCCGTGGAGCGCCTGGCAGGTGTGGACCCGGCCCCAGTGGCTGATTGCCATTGGTTTGTTTCCAGTGTTGCTGGTGCTGGGGTTGCCCATCAGCCTCAGCGCACCTGTGGCCAATCTCCTTGCCGTGCCTTGGATCAGCCTGGTAGTGCTGCCTTTGGCGCTGCTGGGCACGGCGTTGCTGTGGGTGCCGCTGGCTGGGGAGGGGCTGCTGTGGCTGGCCGGCGGTGCGCTGGACGGATTGTTTAAAGGCCTGGGGTTGCTGGCCGCGCAATTGCCGGCCTGGGTACCCGCCGAGGTACCTTTGGGGTATTGGTTGGTTAGCCTGGCTGGCGCGGTGATTTTGTTGCTGCCCAAGGGGTTGCCGTTCCGGGTGCTGGGCTGGCCCATGCTGTTGATGGCTGTATTTGCGCCCAGGGAGTGGGTGCCCCACGGGCAGGTAGATGTGGTGCAACTGGACGTCGGCCAGGGGCAGGCACTGATCCTGCGCACCCGTCATCATACGTTGCTCTACGATGCCGGGCCGCGCTCGGGGCCTGTCGACCTGGGCGCGCGCGTCGTGTTGCCGTCGTTGAAAAAGCTCGGGGTAGCCCAGTTGGACATGATGCTGCTCAGCCATGCTGATGCTGATCACGCGGGGGGTGCGGCGGCGGTGGCTCGGGGGTTGCCCGTCAAGCGTGTGGTGGGCGGTGAAACCGAAGGTTTGCCAGACTTTCTTGCCACCCAACCCTGTACCAGCGGCGAACGATGGGAATGGGAGGGTGTGTCATTTCAATTGTGGCAGTGGGCTGATGGACTTGATGGCAATCCTAGATCTTGTGTGTTGCAGGTTGAGGCCAGTGGAGAACGCCTGCTGCTCACCGGTGACATTGATCGCGCCGCCGAACAGGCTTTTCTGGCCTCTTCGCTGGCGGTTCAGACCGACTGGCTGCAAGCCCCGCACCATGGCAGCCGCAGTTCTTCATCCTGGCCGTTCCTGCAACGGTTGGCGCCCACATCGGTGTTGATTTCCCGCGGGCGCAGCAATACGTTCGGTCATCCCCATCCGCAGGTCCTGGAGCGCTACCACGTGCTGGGCAGCCGGGTTTACGACAGCGCCGAGCAGGGTGCCGTACGCTTGCGCCTGGGGGCGTTTCTGCCACCGATGGTTGCGCGCAGTCAACGCCGTTTTTGGCGCGAACCGTTACCGTAATCGCGTGTTACCAAAGACCCGAGCCGCAACAGGCGGGTGTGTAGCCGACGAACCCCGCTGTCGAACCTATATGATAAAGTGGCGCACTTTTTCGAGGGGGCATTCACTGTGTGGGAATTGGTCAAATCCGGCGGCTGGATGATGTTGCCGATCATTCTGAGTTCCATCGCTGCACTCGGCATCGTTGCCGAACGCCTGTGGACCCTGCGCGCCAGTCGCGTCACCCCCGAGCATCTGCTGGGGCAGGTCTGGGGCTGGATCAAGAACAAGCAGCTCGACAAGCAAAAACTCAAGGAGCTGCGCGCCAATTCGCCGCTGGGTGAAATCCTAGCCGCCGGTCTGGCCAATTCCAAGCATGGTCGCGAGATCATGAAGGAGTGCATCGAAGAGGCGGCCGCCCGGGTCATCCATGAACTGGAACGCTACATCAACGCCCTTGGCACCATCGCCGCCATGGCGCCGCTGCTTGGTTTGCTCGGCACAGTACTCGGCATGATCGATATCTTCAGCTCGTTCACAGGCTCGGGCATGACCACCAACGCAGCGGTCCTGGCCGGGGGGATCTCCAAGGCGTTGATCACCACCGCAGCCGGCCTGATGGTAGGTATCCCTTCGGTGTTCTTCCACCGTTTCCTGCTGCGTCGCATTGATGAGCTGGTGGTCGGCATGGAGCAGGAAGCCATCAAGCTGGTGGAGGTGGTGCAGGGCGACCGTGATGTAGACCTGGTCGAGGGCAAAGCGTGAAATTTCGCCGCAAGCAACGGGAAAATGTTGATATCAACCTCGCGTCGTTGATCGATGTGGTGTTCATCCTGCTGCTGTTTTTTGTCGTGACCACTACCTTCACTCGGGAAACCCAGTTGCGTGTCGACCTGCCTGAAGCGGTGAGTGGCTCGCCTGCCGAAGACCAGCAAGTCAAGCAACTGGACATCGCTATCAGCGCCGAAGGGGTGTTTTCAGTGAATAACCAGTTGCTGGAGAAAAATGACCTTGCCAGCCTGATGGAGGCGTTGCAGAAGGAGTCTGGTGGCGACACCCAGTTGCCGTTGTCCATCAGCGCTGATGGCAAAACCCCGCACCAGGCCGTGATCACCGCCATGGACGCTGCCGGCAAGCTCGGTTTCAGCCATTTGCGCATGACCACCGTCGAGGCGGCGAGCCCGCCCTGATGGCCATCTCCGACCGTTTACTCAAGGCATGGTACGAAGGTCATCCAGCACTAATGTTGCTGCGACCGCTGGAGTCGCTGTATCGCTGCGTGGTTCAACGTAAGCGTGCGCGCTTCGTGGCGGGCGAGGGCGAGATTTATCAGTCGTCTGTGCCAGTGATCGTGGTGGGCAATATTACAGTGGGAGGCACCGGCAAGACGCCTTTGATCCTGTGGTTGATCGAGCACTGCCGACGCAGCGGCTTGCGCGTAGGAGTGGTCAGTCGAGGCTACGGTGCCAAGCCGCCGCAGTTGCCGTGGCGGGTCGAGGCCGGCCACAGTGCCGAGGTGGCCGGTGATGAACCCTTGCTGATCGTGCAGCGCAGCGGTGTACCACTGATGATCGATCCTGACCGCAGTCGTGCGGTAAAGGCCCTGCTGGCCTGCGAGCCCCTGGACCTGATCCTATCCGATGACGGCCTGCAGCATTATCGTCTGGCCCGCGATCTTGAACTGGTGCTGATTGATGCCGCCCGTGGCCTCGGTAACCGCCGGTGCCTGCCTGCCGGGCCGTTGCGCGAACCGGTGGAGCGCCTGCAGAGTGTGGACGGGGTGCTTTATAACGGTGCCCTTTCAGACCGTGAAGATGGCTTTGCCTTCCGCCTGCAGCCCACAGCGCTGGTCAACCTGCACAGCGGCGAGCGCCAGCCGGTCACCTATTTTCCGAAGGGGCAGCAGGTGCATGCGGTGGCCGGCATAGGCAATCCGCAACGTTTCTTCAATACCCTTGAAACGCTACACTGGCAGGCGCTACCCCATGCTTTTGCCGATCACGCGCCCTACAGCGCCGAGGTCTTGAATTTTACCCCGTCATTGCCGCTGGTCATGACCGAAAAGGACGCGGTGAAGTGCCGCGCCTTTGCCCAGCCCGACTGGTGGTACCTTGCGGTGGATGCGGTACCGTCGCCGGCGTTCGTCGCCTGGTTCGACACGCAGCTGATGCGTCTGTTGCCCAACCGTCTTTTGCCTTAAAACGCTTTTTTCCAGGAAACACTCATGGACACCAAACTGCTCGATATCCTTGCTTGCCCGATCTGCAAAGGCCCGCTCAAGCTCAGCGCCGACAAAACCGAGCTGATCAGCAAAGGTGCCGGCCTGGCTTACCCTATCCGCGATGGCATCCCGGTCATGCTCGAAAGCGAAGCCCGCACCCTGACCACCGATGAGCGCCTGGATAAATGACCACCGCCTTTACCGTTGTCATTCCCTCGCGCTATGCCTCGACCCGCCTGCCGGGCAAACCGCTGCAAATGATTGGCACCAAGCCGATGATCCAGCTGGTATGGGAACAAGCGTGCAAGAGCAGCGCCGAGCGCGTGGTGGTGGCCACCGATGACCCGCGTATCATCGAGGCGTGCAAAGGTTTTGGAGCCGAAGCGGTCCTGACCCGCGAAGACCATAACTCCGGCACTGATCGCCTGGCCGAAGTCGCCACTCAGCTGGGTCTCGCACCCGACGCGATCGTAGTGAACGTGCAGGGTGACGAGCCATTGATACCGCCGGGTGTCATCGATCAGGTCGCTGCCAACCTCGCGGCCCATGGCGAGGCGCGTATGGCGACTCTGGCCGAACCGATCGAAGACATCGAGACGCTGTTCAACCCGAACGTGGTGAAAGTGGTCAGCGACATCAACGGCCTGGCACTGACGTTCAGTCGCTCCACCTTGCCGTGGGCGCGGGATGCCTTTGCCAGGAATCGCGACGTGTTGCCGGAGGGCGTGCCATATCGCCGCCATATCGGCATCTATGCCTACCGCGCCGGTTTCCTGCACGACTTCGTCAGTTGGGGCCCGTGCTGGCTCGAGAATACCGAGTCCCTGGAACAACTGCGCGCCCTCTGGCACGGCGTGCGTATCCACGTGGGCGATGCGTTGGAAGCACCGCCAGCCGGTGTCGACACCCAGGAAGACCTCGAACGCGTCCGTCGCCTGCTGGGCGCCTGATGGAAGTTCTGTTTGTATGCCTGGGCAATATCTGCCGCTCGCCAACCGCCGAAGGCATCTTGCGCCATAAGTTGCGTGAAGCAGGCTTGGCTGGCCAGGTTGAGGTGGCGTCTGCTGGCACCGGAGAATGGCATATCGGCAACCCGCCGGACCAGCGCAGCCAGCGTGCGGCGCTGGCGCGCGGCTATGACTTGTCGGGCCAGCGTGCCCAGCAGGTTTCCCGTGCTGATTTTGCCCGTTATGACCTGATCCTGGCCATGGACAACAGTAACCTGCGCAACCTTAAAGCCATGCAGCCAGGGCAGGGCAAGGCGGAGCTGGATTTGTTCCTGCGTCGCTTTGATGGCGAAGTGGACGAGGTGCCAGACCCTTACTATGAAGGTGAGCAAGGTTTCGAACGGGTCCTTGACCTGATCGAACGCGCCTGTGACTTATTGGTGATCGAATTGAAGGGGCGGTTATGACCTTGCAAGTGCGTGCGCAGGTATCGCTCAAGCCATTCAACAGCTTTGGCATTGATGTGAGCGCGCAATTATTTGCCGAGGCCCACAGTGATGCTGACGTGCGCGAGGCCATCGCCTATGCCGCCGCACATGCGGTGCCGTTGCTGGTGATCGGTGGCGGCAGCAATTTGCTGCTGACCCAGGACGTTCCGGCGCTGGTGTTGCGTATGGCGACCCAAGGCATTCGTGTGCTGAGCGATGATGGCACGCACGTGGTGGTCGAAGCCGAAGCGGGAGAAGCCTGGCATCCGTTCGTGTTGTGGACGCTTGAACACGGCTTTTGCGGCCTGGAAAACCTCAGCCTGATCCCCGGCACTGTCGGTGCCGCGCCGATGCAGAACATCGGTGCCTATGGCGTAGAGATCAAGGATGTCTTCGCCGGCCTCACTGCCCTGGATCGCCAGACGGGCGAACTGCGGGAATTCAGCCTCGATGAATGCAAGTTCGCCTACCGTGACAGCCTGTTCAAGCACGAAGTCGGGCGTTGGCTGATCCTGCGGGTACGCTTTTCCCTCAGCCGTGCCACTCACCTGAAACTCGACTACGGTCCGGTGCAACAGCGCCTGGTCGCGCAGGGCATCGCCCACGCCACGCCAAGCGATGTGAGCCGTGCGATCTGCAGCATTCGCCGCGAGAAACTGCCAGACCCGGCAGAGCTGGGCAATGCGGGCAGCTTCTTCAAGAACCCACTGGTGTCCCAGGCCCTGGCGGTTGAACTGCAAAGCCAGTATCCGGATCTGGTAGCCTACCCTCAGGCCGACGGCCAAATGAAACTCGCCGCCGGCTGGCTGATCGAGAAGGCAGGTTGGAAGGGTTTCCGGGAGGGCGATGCAGGCGTGCACAAGCTGCAAGCGCTGGTGCTGGTCAACTACGGCTCCGCCACCGGGCAGGAGATCGCCCAGCTGGCGCTACGCATCCAGCAAGATATCTTCAAGCGCTTCAAGGTCGAGTTGGAAATGGAGCCTAATCAGTACTGAGCTTTATCGGGTCTGAAAATGAAAATGCCCCGTATCTTGCGATACGGGGCATTTTTTATAGCGCTTGCTGATCAGTCATCGCGGCTCATGATGCCGAAGATCTGCAACAGGCTGATGAACAGGTTGTAGATCGACACATACAGGCTGATGGTCGCCATGATGTAGTTACGCTCACCGCCGTGGATGATGGCGCTGGTCTGGAACAGGATGCACACCGAGGAAAACAGCACAAAACCCGCGCTGATCGCCAGTTGCAGGCCGCTGATCTGGAAGAACATGCTGGCCACCACCGCCGCCAGCAACACGAAGAAACCTGCGGTGATGAAGCCACCCAGGAAGCTCATGTCCTTACGGCTGATAAGCACGTAGGCCGACAGACCACCAAACACCAGGGCCGTCATGGCAAACGCCGAACTGACCACTTCCGCACCGCCGGCCATGCCCAGGTAACGGTTGAGGATCGGGCCGAGGATAAAGCCCATGAAACCGGTCAAGGCAAACGCCGACACCAGGCCCCAGGCCGAGTCACGCAGCTTGTTGGTCAGGAAGAACAGACCATAGAAGCCGATCAACACGACAAAGATATTCGGGTAACCGACGCGCATCTGCTGGGCCACGTAAGCCATCACGCCGCTGAATGCGAGGGTAAGGGCGAGCAAGCCGTAGGTGTTGCGCAACACGCGGCTGACTTCAAGCTGCTCAGCCTGCGCGTTGCCATTCACTGCGTAATTCTGTTCGCGCATGGCGACACTCCTTCAGTTTTGAAACGTTCAGTCGCAAAGATCATAACAGACGCCTTGTAACAAGCGATGCAGAGAGTTTGACAGTGTGTTTCATTCGGGTATTATGGCGCCCGCTGACACGGGATGGGCTACTATAATCCTGTGATGCACAAGGGAAATTGGCAGAGTGGTTGAATGCACCGGTCTTGAAAACCGGCGGACGTTAATAGCGTCTCCAGGGTTCGAATCCCTGGTTTCCCGCCAAGATTTACACGAAAGCCCCGCGAAAGCGGGGCTTTTGCGTTTCTGGGGTTTGGCCGTGGCGGGTTTGTATTTGTTCCGCGTTCAATAACTATTGTGGATGTGTTCAAGAACTTCTCTATTTTGACGGCTTCGCAGTGGCGCCAAGCCTTCTGTAAACGCGCTTTGTGATTTCCTGATCGCTATGCCCAAGCAACAAGCTTGCATCGCCAGTATCTACGATTTCCGACGCCGCTTTAGGCCGAATATCCCGGAACTGGAACCCGCCGATCTTTGCGGCAAGCGCAGGATCTCCCTGCTCAATTGTTTTCTCGCAAGCCATCGCGCGCGCCTTGCCCCAGCGCAAGCGCAGCATTCCCTTCGCCATCCTCTTCCCATGCTGTTGATGCCCGAGACGGGTTACGAACCAGAGCATGAGGGCCGGGCGGATGTGCAGCGTTATATTTCGCGCTACAACATCACCAAGCCCCACAGTTACAACGATTACCGGTCGCCGGTGGTCAGGGAGAGACTGGCGGCGTGAACCCTAAATGGTGTCCAAGAATACTTGACCAGTTCACGCTGCTCCACCTAGTTGGACAATTCCAGGATGGAAGCTTTGAGGGCGAGTTGGTTTTCGTAGAGTTTGGAAAGCGGCGAAGGGAGTAGATCTGAGTTCGGCATCTTTGTTTCTCCGTGGAGCAAACAGCGTAGCGGGCAAATTATTGAGTGGGGTATCGTTCGACAGGACACCGGGGGAGGGTGAAAACAGTGCGGCTGACCGGGTATTGTCTGGCACGGCACCCGACCCGACCCGACCAGCGGGCCACGCCCTGCTACGCCACCACACTGCCCAGAGCCCCTGCCCGGGCGGAGATGGCAAAGCAAACGCTGCGCCTTGGGCATTACGTCTTCTTCAAAGACGTGCCGTGATGAGGCCAGGGCGGATGTTTGGCTTGAGTATGCTGGCGCTGGCCATCGGGTTTGCTGGCGCGTGGTAGGTTCAAGCCTGGCGCACGTGCTAGCAGCACGATATGCCTTATATTTGTATGTTCGTTCAAATGTAGATCAGTGCAAACACCCGGGGGAGCTTACTCGTAAGCTAGAGTGACGGTAACTCCCGCATTGACTTTGCCCGGTCTTACTATTTCATTGCCACGGACATAGCCCACGCTCAGCATCTTTTTTTGAATTCCACCCGTAATTGCCATCGTTCCTATTGGTTTGAGACTGCCTTTAAGTCCGAAACTTACCGGTTGCCCGTCGTCGAGCACTTTTAGCCCCACACCAGATGCTTGGTCTGGTAGAGGAGCCAGTGTCAAATTACTAGAGGTGTTGGAGGGGGGGTTCACATCAGTCATACTGTAGTACACACTATAGGCAGCAAGTGATTTGTTACAGGAGACTCCCAACTGAAAAGATGCAACCTCGACTGTTGCGCCCCCACTTGGAAGGCTAGAAGTATCGATCGATCGCAATTTGACCAGAGCGGGTGCGTCCAGTGTGCATGAGATGCTATTTACGTTAAATGATACTGGGCTAATGAAGATAGAGGGAGTGCCCCAATAGCAACCGCCGGTGCACGGATATAAGTTGTCTCCTGTAAAATGTGAAGCTAGAAGCTGCAAATCTGTAAGGGTTTTAAGTCCGGCTTTCAAGTTTAAGTTTTTTGAAAAATATCTGATGCGCACCCGAATTGTCTCATGTATATTCCCATTGGAGTCTGCTTTTGGAATATCTACATAGTTTGTGTGGTAATCGGAGTTGGTGAGAGGGGAATAATTTCCGGTCGAGTTAGCGATAGAGCCGATCATGAAAATATCTGGATCGCTCGTCGACCATAACAGGTAGGATTGTCCCTCAAACTGTATTGAAGAGCCAGCATACACGGCTTTCATGAAATATCTATACTTGAACGTTGCGTTAGAGTTGGTGGACATCTCTGTACAAGACAGCGGTTGTGCGAATTCATGCCACGCACTCGATAGCATCCCACCTTTGCCGGCGGCATTGGCGGCAAATTGAAATTCACTGGCCGTGGGTTTTATATATACATTATCGGTCTTGCAGCTAGTAGCGCTGCCAAATGAAGAGTATATAATGAGTATTATAAATATTCCTAGATGTTGTAAATTTTTACATTTAATGGATGGGGTCATGATTTCATCGTGCTCTCTGAGCTGAGTTTACATTGATAGAGTCGCCCTGGTAAGTTTTCGCTAAAACCCATCTAGGTAATTGAGGATTATCCATTGCGGCGCGACCGGAAAAAACTAGATGTTTCCAGCTAAGTCTTAAGAAAAATCTTAGTATCGCGATGAAAGCTCTGAAAAATTGGCGAGCGCGGCCATACGATGAATCTCAAAGCTGGTGGCCTTTTTGGAGGTTTTTTCCGGTCAGCAGGACGCCGAGGGAGGGGGGGAACAGTTCCAAAACTACAACCGCACTCCTTGCAGAATGCGGCTTTCAGGTCGGTTGATTCTGCTGAGTAATGGAACTCCTTAAGCATTCAAGGCCGCAGCCAGCCTGCATTTGCATAGCGGTCTTGAAAACCGGCGGACGTTAATAGCCTCTCCAGGGTTCGAATCCCTGGTTTCCCGCCAAGATTTATACGAAAGCCTCGCGAAAGCGGGGCTTTTGCTTTTCTGGGGTTCGTCTCAGCAGAAGCTCTAAAGCCTGATCGTTTCCGCATCATTTCCGGCAGTTCCCGTACCTCTTGCTCATCGCGGTCAGCGCGTCGGCTTCGCAATCTCCCCAACACGACGGTAAACCGTCTCGGTTATCCGCTTGTCCGTATGCCCCAGCAGGCGGCTGGCATCGCCCAGGTCCAGGATCTCACTGGCAGCTTTTGAGCGGATGTCTCGGAATCGAAACTGTCGAACACTGGATGCAGGAACACTATCGCCTGCCTCTCTGGCGATGGCGATGGCGATTGCGGCGTCACGAGCGTCATCGAAGCGTAGGCGGAGCATGTGCTTAGTTACCTGCCTGCCGTCTTCGGTAATTATCAGGTAGAGGGTTCGTACGCCCCGGGAGCGTCTTTGTTCTATCAACTTTGCAACCAAGGTGCCCAGATCATTGAGTGCCCCGGCAGCGGTGATGCTCAAGCTCTACGGCGCCCACATAGAGCGCAAGGTGTGGGGTCGGGACTGGGAACAGGCGTGGAATTTACCTGCTCGATGCCATTGAGGACATGGATATTCGCGTGTAGATGCCTGTTTGGCAGGTCGTTAATTCAGAAAAAGAATACCTGCAGGTATAAAGGTGTTGTTACGTTGGGTTGTTGATGTACTTGTCCGATAGTGCACAAGTAACGCGGACCGCACACGAAACCCCAAGTCCGCCCAAGAGCCGGTTTTTTTATGAGCTTGGTATATGCCTGATCTGTTGTAATGATGGCTATTGGGATTGCAGAAGAAATAGTCAGCGAGGTTTGTGTGTCATACCGGCGTTTCTGGCAACGAATCGCCGGGCTGCATCAGCATGGGTTTTTCGCGTCGTTCTTTTGTACATGCTAGTGTTCTCGCCAAACCAAAGAGGGATCGACATGCGGGTTTTGATGGCGGCTGTAACGATAATTGGATTGCTGGCAAGCAATGCGGTATTCGCTGAAAATAATGCCGGAACAAGATTTTTAAGCGGATGCAAGGTTGCCTTACGCTTTTTTGAAACGAAACATATGGCTGCGGACGAAAATCAAGTTGATATGGGTTACTGCGTGGGTGTGGTTGCTGGGGTTCGTGAAACTCTTCAATATCTTACCGGGGGAGCTGTAAACAAGTTCCCCGGTATTTGCTTACCTGAAAACTACGTTGATCAAATGGGCGTACAGGCAATCGTCAAGCACTCTGAAGGTCGCTCTGATCTCTCAACGAAAAGACCTACGCTAACAGTATTGCTCGCACTCAAAGCTGAGTACCCCTGTAAATAGCACCACATCCACACTGGATGCCTGGCCAGGACGATAGCATGTTGTACGCCCGCTTCCGACACAAAGCTGTGTTTCGCAGAAGGCAGCAATCGGCCGAAGCGATCACTTATTATTTAAAAATCAATGACGATTTACGGCGCTTTGTAAAGAACACATTCACTTGGCGATTAGTGCGTTTTTTCTTATCGCGACTTCATCCTTGCCCCGGTCCGTTCTCGGCTACCATTCATGTCGAATGGGTATTGCATACGCCATGGAGGGCCGATTATGCAGAAGCGGATAATTATTGTGGGCGGTGGCCTGGGCGGCACGATGCTTGCTAATCAACTAGTCACCAAGCTCTATCCTGAAATTCTGCGGGGGGAGCTGAAGATCGTTCTGCTCTCTAACTCTGAGGACCACTTCTACAAGCCCGCCTTCATGTACGTTGCATTCAATCTTTTTTTTCAGGAAGAGCTCAAACGTCCAGAGCGCTCATTGTTACGTCCGGAAATAGATTTTCAAGTCGACGAGGTAATTCGTTTTGACTTCGCCAGACAAGAGCTGAGAACCCTTACTGGAAAGCGTCATGGCTATGATTTTCTGGTGATCGCCACCGGTTGCGTACCTGCTCCGGAACGTATCGAAGGCCTCAAGGAGGCCGGCGACCACTTCTACCAATACGAGCCAGCGCGACAACTGGCTCAACGGCTAAGTACCATTGAAAAAGGTCGAGTTTTTGTCACGGTCTCCTTTCCCCAGACCCCCAATGTACCGCATCAGTGCGGCATTGCTCCCATCGAAACGACGTTGATGCTTGATGACTTCCTTCGGCGTCGCGGCGTCAGGGACAAGGTAGATATCATTTACACCTATCCCACTACTGCCCAGTTGTTGCGCAATTGCTTATTCCTACAACGACCCACCGGGGAGATTTTGCCGGGGATTTTCGAACAGAAGAATATTCGCTTTCAACGGGGTTTCACACTGAGCAGAGTCGACCCGGAACAACGAATAGCTTACTCGGAAGAGGGAGATGCACAGCCGTTCGACATTCTGATGGCGACCCCGCCGATTCGTGCAGTTGATGTGGTGCTTGAGTCCGGTGTTTCACAGGCTCAGAACAATGAAGGCTGGCTGCCAACTCATCATGAGACGCTACAGGTCTATGGGCTTGAAGGTGTTTATGTGATCGGTGACACGGTCGATCTACCAGTCAGTAAGGCGGGTGGGGCTTGCCACAACCAGGCGCCGGTGATCGCCAACAATATCGCCGCTGAAATCCGCTTGGGTAGCCCCAATGCAGTGTATGACGGGCGTGTCCAAGCTGTGGCGCAGATGGGCCTAAATGCTGGGATGCCACTTTGGTACGACTATGCCCACGATGTGATGCCGACCCCGCCAAGTAAACTGGGTGGCCTTCTGCGCAATGGATTCAATCGCGGCCTTTATTGGGCTGTGGCTCGCGGAATGCTTTAACCACGCACAGGGAGGAGTAAATTCACATGGATGTCTTCAATGAGTCACTCGCAAAGAGTGCAGATAGTAATACCGACTCGCTAGACCAGAATGCGGGGATAGAGGCATTACTGGACAAGCTGAAACCGCTTCTGGATGGTGGGCGTCTGGACAATCTGGTCGACCTGCTGTCACTGATATCCGACACCGTAGACCTGCTTGACCTCGCCACTGTGGAAAAACTCGCCCGGTTGTTCGAGAGCACCACCGCCGTCACCTGGAGTCTTGGAAATGCGCTACGCATGGCCACGGCTGAGACTGCCGCAGAGGCGGCGCCTCCCAACCTCTATGGGTTGCTGTCGCTCCTGCGCGAAACGGACACCCGCCGTGGCGTTGCACTGCTCCTCAGAACTTTGAATGTCATTGGACGACAACTCTGATCGGAAGGAATCACGTATGGACATTAAGCCTCAGCCGTCCACGGCAAGGCCTAGTAATACTCAATGGGACCCTCAGGCCTATCTGAAATTTGCTCGACTACGGGAGCGTCCGGTGGTCGAGTTACTGGACCATATTTGCTTGGAAAACCCAGAACGAATCTATGACTTGGGATGCGGTACTGGCATTGCCACGCACCTCCTGGCCAAGCGCTGGCCGCATGCCGATCTGACGGGAGTCGATAGCTCGGCAGAGATGCTTGGTGAGGCCAGCTATCTGCCGATCAAGGCCCTTTGGCATAAAAGCGACTTACAGAGTTGGCAGGCAGAGCAACCTGCTGACCTACTGTTTGCTGCAGCAGTACTGCATTTCATCAGTGATCACGACGTGTTGCTTCCACGCCTGCTGCGGCAACTCAACCCTGGAGGTTGTCTAGCAGCACACATGCCTAATTGGCGTGACGCGCCGTGGTATCAATTGATGCTAGAAACTCTTGATCACGCAGGACTCGACGGCGGTCCATTGGGTACAGTGGAGTTACGTCGGTTCATGGCTGAGCGCCCGGTGCTATCGCTGGATCGTTATTACCGTTTGCTGGCACCACTGACCAAGGATTTGGATATCTGGGAGACTGAACACCTACAGGTGGTGGAAGGTCAGTCGCCGATTTTCGATTGGGTCAAGGTTTCGGCGCTACGGCCGGTGCTCTTGGCGCTGGATGAGTTCGAGCGGCAGTGTTTCCTAGATCACTTCCTGAAGCTGGTTCATGAGTATTACCCGCCTGAGGGGGATGGGCGAACGTTGTTTCCGTTCAAACGCATCTTTATTCTCGCTACCGTCTGAGTATTTATGCCGGAACGCAGTTGATGTGTGACTTTGCTCATCTTTTGCAATCAATGGCGTTTACAGTCATCGTCACTTGATGGGCCGCTAGTGAGTGAGGAAACAGTGCGGTTGCTCGATGAGACCGCCGGACTTTTTTATGATGGTGCAAGACAGTCTGTGGGACTCAGCTCTTCTTGGGATTTGCAGATTAGCTGATCCGCCACAGATGTCCGGGAAACAAAACCTCTCGATTCAAGCTTTACCACCCCTGATTACAAACGAGAGGGCGCGACAACAAGTTGTTAGCGTATGGTTCTAGGGGGAGGTAGGCTTCGGTCAGTTTTTTTGCGGCCAACGACCATCGCACGGACGATCATGATCAGGCGTTCCAGCCTTGTTGGCGCAGCTACTTTACCAAGCGAAGAATCGTCACTCGTGAAAGGTCCGTCTGGATTTCGGCGTGACTTTCAATCGAATTGGGTTCCTTTCTGAATCAGCTCGATTTTGAATCCGTCGGGGTCCTCAAGAAACGCGATCAACGTGCGCCCGTGCTTCATCACCCCAGCTTCGCGGGTTACGAGGTAGCCCATTTTTTTTGCTTGGGCACAAGTTGCAGCCACGTCCGCCACCTCTATTGCAATATGGCCAAAGCCGTCACCCAAGGTATATGCATTTCGATCCCAGTTGTGAGTCAACTCCAGTACCGGGGAATCCTGTTCACTACCGTAACCGACGAACGCCAATGTGAATCGTCCCTCCGGGTAGTCCTTACGTCGTTGCAGGCGCATACCTAAAACTTGTGTATAGAAGCCAAGCGCGATCTCGAGATCGGCTACACGTAGCATGGAGTGCAAAATTCGCATGGAACCTCTCCGTTAAGGGTCCGGCAACATTGCGCCGGACCAAGAAGGTTAACCTTCGATGCGGTAGCCCTTAAATAAGAACACCGGGCCAAAGGCATAGTTGTCGATTAGCTCGTAGAACCGGGCGATCGTTTCGTTTTTGCAGTGTTGAAGGAACGCTGCCTCGTCGGTGTATACCTCGTCCAAGTAGAAGCGATTACGGTTGTTCTCATCGCGAATTACCTCAAAACGAAGCGTGCCTGGCTCGTTTTCCAAGGAGCCATTTGCATCGAACAGACCCGCGCTTGCAAACGCTTCGCGCTTGTCAGAAGGAACGTCAAATTGGACCAGTACGTGATAAGTCATAGCTATTTTCCTCATTAAGAATCGCTGGAAGCGATTGCGTCGAGGATGGTAGGCTGAGCGTACAGTCATTAAAAGTGACTAATAATCAACTGGTAGCTCACAAAAAGAGAATGCGTTGAAACTCTCTCAATTAGGCTTTTTCTGTGCAGTAGTAGAGCGTGGCACCGTCGCAGCCGCGGCAGCTCAATTGCACTGCGTACCGTCGAACGTTACTACTCGTCTGCGTGAGCTGGAGGACCAGCTAGGCGTGGCTTTGTTTAATCGCGAAAAAAACCGTCTACTAGTGACGCCGGAAGGGCGTCTGCTGTACCGCAATGCCAAGCAGCTTTTGGCACTGGCAGATAAAACGCGTTCGCTCTTTACCGACGATGATGTGAGAGGCGTGCTCCGTGTGGGCGCGCTAGACGTAGCGCTGGATAACCACCTGCCTCAAAGACTTGCACGCTATCGCGGCGAGGCGCCATTGGTGGAGTTGCACATTCGCCCTGAGCACTCCTTAATGTTAGAGCGTCTACTCATGGAGGGTGAGTTGGACCTGATACTCACTGACGGCCCAATTGTGCATCCGCTGTTGGTTAGTCGTCTGGCCTTTCGTGAGCGCTTAGTGAGGGTTACGCCTATCAACCTGACGACTCCAACCATTGATGATTTGGCCAGGCTCGAGCTATATGTATTCGGCCATACGTGCCATTACCGTCGTCAAATAGACCACTGGCTGGAGATGAGTGGTATAGAGCCGCAAGTGACATTGGAGATGGAGTCGTACCCAAGCATCTTTGCCTGTATCGAGGCGGGGCTAGGTTTCGCCTGCGTGCCAGAAAGCGTCGTCGCGCAGGTTTCTCTTACGAAGAAAAAGGTTCATGCCGAAGCCGTTGCTAGTTTGGACTCAAGTGATATCC
Organism: Pseudomonas sp. PA-1-6B; assembly: GCF_021609545.1. Classification (NCBI taxonomy): domain Bacteria; kingdom Pseudomonadati; phylum Pseudomonadota; class Gammaproteobacteria; order Pseudomonadales; family Pseudomonadaceae; genus Pseudomonas; species Pseudomonas sp. PA-1-6B. The sequence goes on along the minus strand of NZ_WJZM01000012.1, from coordinate 48,225 downwards.
ACTTCGTCTGGCGGAAAAATCAAGCATCTCCTTTGATTCAGCGTTTCATTGACAGTATTAGCTCTAGTTAACGTAAATGTAATCCGCCAAGTTATTCTGAATGTCCTTGGCTTCGTACGCTGTTCCTCGAGCGCGACGTCACGCTGTAACACCAATGGGCGCCGGATCGAGTACAAGGTTGAGCTGGTGACTGACGGTTGTACCACCATTCGTCTAACGCCCGGCACTCTCAATCCCGTTGCAGCCTCTGAATCTTAAGCACGGATATCCCGAGCCTATGAACGGAGTGCCAGCATGGAAATCAACGAAAAAGCCCCAGGCAATATTTCCCAGCAAGCGGTTACCCGGGGCACCGATAACGAAACAGGGCACGACCCGCGGCGTGATGAGGACAATATCCCGCTGCCGCCGGACGACGAGGCGCCTCTTGAAGAAGATATGTCGGATGTGGACGCGGCCGACTCAGTAGCTACTGAACATCCCAAGACCTGAAGGCGTTCAGGCAAACGAGCCCGGCCCCGTGCCGGGCTTTGTCTGCTGGTCACCGTGGTCTCGTTCACCTCCCTGTTGCTGTAGTCCTATGCTGATCTGACCCGCACCGCTGCACTTTTTTCCATTTTGCTGATCTACCCCTGTCCCGGCCACCCGACTCCCGCGCGTGGCCCACAGAATTAGACCCGGTGCCGATGGATCGAACATTAACGGTTTTTACCACCCGATGGCCGCTGTTGCTGGCTGCGATGTTCGCGCTGTGCGCAGTGGGCTGCAGCCAGCAGCAGGGCCGCGATATCGCCAGGCAGTTCAGCGATGGCAAGCCCGATGAATTCTTCCAGACCAGCGTCGATCGCATGGCCACCCTGGGGATGCGTGACAACCTGCAAAGCCTCTACTTGCTGATGAGCAAGCTCTACCTGCGCAACCCCAACCAGTGGCGTCAATCGGGCTATCCGGATGCGGTGACCGCCGCCCGGCAAATCCGCCAGGCCATCGAAAATCGCCAACCCTTGCCCGCACTGGGAGATCGTAGTGACCTGGCTGCCCTGAGTTATTCCTTGAGCCCTGACTTTCGGGGCGACCGCGTCGGCGCGTTCATCTACGCGATTGGCAGCATGCTCGTGACCGCTCACGGCGGGCGTACGCAGTTTTATGTGACCGACTCGATCAACCCGCAGTTTGTCAGCAATGCCGCGCGCAATATCGAAAAGGCCACCTGGCTGCTCAGTCAGCGTCAGGATGCCAATGGCGTGCTGCTGTTGTTTTCCAACGAGATATCAGAGGAGGGCAGTAACCTCAGTTTTGCCGTTGAGTTCGGCAAGATCGTCGCGCGTTTGGACCTGCTTACCCAAATCCTTGATGAGCGTTACCGGCGCATTGGCCTCAATTATGCACAAAGTCTGTTGCTGATGAACTTCCTGCCGGTGCAGTGAGGCCATTGCATGGACCAATCGGTGCGGTGTTTCCCTTTCCGTTGTAGGAAGCGGCCTATCTTGCCTCGCGCTGCTTGAAACGCCTGCCTGCGGGCAATAGCCTCGGATTTTTCTTAAACACGAGGCCCTCCCTTGGGTAAACGAAAAACGGTTTGGCCCACGGATCGCGAAATACGCTTGCGGTTTATCCTCTATGCGGTGATTGACGCCGCGACCGCCCAGGGCGTGTCTGCCGAGTTATTGCTGCCGGCGCATAAGTTATTGCGTGACTCGCCCACGGAAGTCCAGTTGCGCGACACCTTGGGGGAGATTCTCGCCACTGACGAAATGTATGGCTTCCGCTTTCCGCCGGGGTCGGATGCCGATGACCTGATGCGGGCATTGGCAACGCCTGACGGGCAAACCTGATCCATCCTGTTTTTAAAACGCCCCTGTCCGTCATCAAGGAGTGACCTGACGGGCATGCCTGCCTTCCCATCACTGTTCGCGTGGTGGGTTTGGCCCGGCACGTTCCCGGATTCCAAGGACCTGCCCCAATGCTGCTGCGCCACCCCCCGTTTATTTTTGCCGCCTTGACCCTCAGTTCGCTGGTACAGGCTGAAGGCTTGCAATTGGCGCCGGTTGAAGTCACCACGGCTGAGGCCAGCGCCGCAGAAATCGCCCAGGCACAGCTCAAAAGCGTGCCCGGTGGCACCAATTACATCGATATGGATAGTGTGCAACAGGGACGGGTCAGCACCAACGAGGATGTCTTCAAGTACCAGGCCGGTGTGTACGCCAAGACGGCCAATAACGAAGGGGTGAAGGTGTCCATTCGTGGCTCGGGCCTGAACCGCGCCCCCGGTGCCCATGCATCCGGCCTGTATGAAATGTTCGACGGTCTGCCGCTTACCGGCCCAGGCGGCACGCCCTATGAGCTCAAGGACCCGCTGTGGCAAAGCCGGGTAGAGGTGCTGCGTGGCGCCAACGGGTTCGATCAGGGTGCATTGGCCTTGGGCGGTGCGGTCAACTACGTCACCCGCACCGGCTTGGACGCGCCCAAGCTACAGGTGCGCTATGAGGTCGGCAGTCGCGGCTATGCCCAGCGTGAAGTCAGTTCCGGGCAAGTGCTGGGGGACGCCGACTATTACATCAGCCTCACCGATTCGGAGTCCGACGGTTATCAGCACCAAAGCGCTGGTACCGGCAAGGGCATCGCCGCCAACTTCGGCTACCGCTTTAACCCGGACCTGGAAACGCGCTTCTACTTGCGTTATCGCGAAACCACCAACGATTCTCCCGGCAGGCTCACGCGTGACCAGATCAGCCATGATCCGCGTGCCGCCAACAGCCTCAATGCCGCCCGCGATTCAAAGCGCCTGCAACCGGGCTCTACCTGGATTGCCAACAAGACCATCTTGCGGTTGGACGATAACGCTCGGGTCGAGGTCGGGCTGGCCTATCACGATTACCCCATGGACCTGCGCGAAGGCACCAATCGCCTCAAAGTTGCCTACACCGATATCAGCGGCACCCTGAATTACATCCGCCAGGACAGCCTGTTTGGCCACGCCAGCACCACTACCCTCGGCCTGCGTACCACCCAGGCGATGCCGAACAACGGCGCGTCGGAATACGTGCGCATCCCTGCGGGCAATACTGCCATTTATGCCCCCGGCACCAAGACCCGTGACTACAGCTACCTGGGCTCCGATACTGTGCTGCATGTAGGCAACGAGCTGGAATTGGTGGAGGATCTGTGGCTGACCACCGGCCTTGCCGCCATCTATACGCGCCGCGAAACCCAGGTCACTTACCCCGACGGCCAGGCGCCTCTCAGTCAGCATGATTGGGACTACGCGCCGCGCATTGGCCTGCGTTACGACTTCACCCCGCAGCTGCAGATTTACGGCAACCTGAGCCGCTCGGTGGAGCCACCGCACGCGTGGTCGATGATCTGGGGCTCGAACAAATACTTTGGCCCGGGCAGTGGGGCAGCCACGGGGTTGCAGCGCGAAGGCGTGAAGCTGCGTAATCAGACCGCCACCACCCTGGAAGTCGGCGGGCGCGGTGAAGCCTGGCTCGGCCAATGGGACCTGGCGCTCTATCGCTCGGAAGTTCGCCACGAGCTGCTTTCCGTGGAGACCCAGGCCCAGACTGCCACCAGCAACGCTATCATCGCCGAATCCAACGCCAGCCCCACCGTGCACCAGGGCGTGGAACTGAGCCTGCTCAGCCCGCTGTGGGACGGCGGCGGCAGCGGTAAGCTCGAGCTGCGCCAGGCCTACACCTTCAGCGACTTCCACTACCGCGACGACGAGCGTTTCGGCGACAACACCTTGCCCGGCATCCCCAAGCATTACTATCAGGCGCAGGTGCGCTACAGCCACCCGACGGGTTTCTACACCAGCCTCAATACCGAGCATGCATCACGGGTAGCGGTGGACTACGCCAATTCCTACTACGCGGCGGCCTACACCACCCTCGGCGCCACTTTCGGCTACGACGCGCCCAAGCAGGACTGGCAAGCCTGGGTCGACCTGCGCAACCTCACCAACCGCCGTTACGCCAACACCGTCACGCCGGGCTACGACGACAAAGGCATGGACGCTGCACGCTCCACCCCCGCTGATGGGCGGGGTATCTACACCGGCGTTTCCTGGAGCTGGCGTTAAATCAACCTTCGTGTTGGCGCAGGCGCTTGTACAGGGTGTTGCGACTCACCCCCAGCTCTCGCGCCAGGTGGGAAATATTCCCGCCCACGGCTTCCAGGCGCTGGCTCAGGTCGAGACTTTCATCCAGGTGTTCAGGTTTAGGCAGCGGCACTGTCGCCTGCAAATCCACAAAAAAATCATCGGGCAGGTGCTCTGCGCGGATCGGCTGCTCCTCGGCCATTGCCAGCGCCACCTGCAACACGCTGCTCACTTGGCGTAAATTCCCCGGCCACGGGTGTTGCTCGAATAGCCTTAGCACCTCGGCGCTCAGCCCGGCCCATTGCGTCGGCTCGCGGTGTTGCTGCCACAGTTGCTGGAACAGCGCCTGCTTGTCGGTACGCTCGCGCAACGGCGGCAATTCCAGGCTCAGGCCGCCGATGCGGTAGTACAAATCCTCGCGAAAGCGCCCGGCCTGCACCAGCTCGCGCAGTGCGCGGTTGGTCGCCGAGATGATGCGCAAGTCCACCGGGAACACCTCGCTACTGCCCACCGGCTGCACACAGCGCTCCTGCAATACCCGTAACAGGCGGGCCTGGGTGGGCAGCGGCATATCACCGATTTCGTCGAGAAACAGCGTGCCCTTGTCGGCCTTGCGGATCAGGCCGATGCTGCCTTTTTGGTTGGCGCCGGTGAAGGCGCCTTTTTCGTAGCCGAACAGTTCCGATTCCACCAGTTCTGCGGGAATCGCCGCACAGTTCACTGCGATTAACGCCTGCCGGCTGCGGGAACTGGCCTGGTGCAGGGCTTTGACGAACACCTCTTTGCCCACGCCGGTCTCGCCGTGAATCAACAACGGAATGTCCTTTTCCAGCAGGCGCTCGGCCTGGCGCACGGCTTTTTCCACGCGCACATCGCCAAAATGCAGGGTTTGGAGGTTGATCGAGGTCGGTGCTGGCGGCTGCGGTTGGCTGAACACCCGGGCCTGCACCGGCATCTGCCTGGGGCGCTTCAACAGGCACTGGAACCGATTGCGTCCCGCCGCTTGCAACGCAAAGGGCAGCCCTTCCGGCTGGTTGAGCAACTCCAGCAGCGACACCTTGAACAGACTGTCGATCATCACCCGCGAGAGGCTGATGCCCAGCAGGTTATCCGCACGCCGATTGGCCGACAGCACCTGGCCGCTTTCATCAAAAATCAGGAGGCCGGCCCATTGGCTGTCGAGGTTGCTCAGGCCGGTGTTGAAGGTCAGTTGGAAATGTTCGCCGCGAAAGAGGTTGAGGATCAGCCGGTTTTCCACGGTCTGGCTCATCATCTTGACCATGCCCAGGGTGTGGGAGGGCGGCAGGTAACTGTCGCTGGACACGTCCAGCACCGCGATGATTTCGCGCTGGGCGTCGAAAATCGGTGCCGCGGAACCGGTCATGAAACGGTTGGCCTTGAGGAAGTGTTCATCGTGCTCAATATGCACGGCCTGGGCGCAGGCCAGCGCTGTGCCGATGGCGTTGGTGCCACTGGCGCGTTCCATCCAACTGGCGCCGGGGCTGAAGCCACGGGCCAGCGTGGGTTCGATAAACCGTTGGGTGCCCCACGACGTCAGGACCTGGCCCTGATTGTCGGCCAGCATGATCAGGCAATTGGAATTGCTGAGGATGTTCTCGTAGTAGGGCAATACTTCCTGGTGGGTGGTCTGCACCAGGGAATGCTGGCTTTCCAGGAGCTGGCGAATGCCTTCGGCGGGCAGTTGGTCAAAGCTGGGGGTGCTCTGGTGGTCCAGGCCGTAGGCGCGGCAACGGCGCCAGGATTCCTGGATAAGGGTGTCGTGGGTCAAGGGTTCGGCCATCGTGCGACCTTCTTTTTTATTGTTGTCGGGTCTTGCGCCATCTAACGTCGGACATCGAACAATGTGGGAGCGGGCTTGCCCGCGATGGCAGAGGGTCAGGCACAGCATCTACAAACTGATGCACCGCCATCGCGGGCAAGCCCGCTCCCACATTTGATCTTCGTCGCGCATAAAGTGTTGTTCACAACTGTTCATTGTCAACCCCGGCAGTGTTCAGTTGTTCAGCCGGATTGTTCACGCCTGAACATCATGATTCACCCATCTCCTTACACATCAAGCGCTTGCGGTTTTGGCACGAAACTCGCTCTGACAACGGACCAGATTCATTCCAATAATAAAAAAGGTCGTGTCATGTCATTGACCCTGGAACATGTCTCCCGCGTTGTCGACGGCCAAATCTGGATCGACGACGCCAACCTGCGGTTCGAAGCCGGTTCTTTCAACGTCCTGCTCGGTCGCACCCTGTCGGGCAAGACCAGCCTGATGCGCCTGATGGCCGGCCTGGACAAGCCCGACAGCGGCTGCATCCTGATGAACGGCGTGGATGTCACGCAAAAGCCGGTGCGCCTGCGCAATGTGTCGATGGTCTACCAGCAGTTCATCAACTATCCGACCATGACCGTGTTCGAGAACATCGCCTCGCCGTTGCGTCAGGCCGGTGTGTCCCAGGAGGTGATCCAGAGCAAGGTGCTGGAAACCGCCAAGATGCTGCGCATCGAGAAATTCCTGCAGCGCCACCCCTTGGAGTTATCCGGTGGTCAGCAGCAACGCACCGCCATGGCCCGCGCCCTGGTGAAAGACGCCGAACTGATTCTGTTCGATGAGCCGCTGGTCAACCTGGACTACAAACTGCGCGAAGAGCTGCGTCAGGAAATGCGCGAACTGTTCAAGGCGCGCCACACCATCGCCATTTACGCCACCACCGAGCCCAACGAGGCCCTGGCCTTGGGTGGCACCACCACCATTCTTCACGAGGGGCGAGTGATTCAGAGCGGCAAGGCCGCCGAGGTCTACCACCAGCCGCAAACGGTCCTCGCCGCTGAGCTGTTCTCCGAGCCGCCGATCAACCTGATGCCAGGGCGCATCAGCGGCAACGAAGTGAGCTTCGCCAATTTCGTGCATTTCCCACTCAATGTTGACCTGCGTCCTATCGGCGAAGGCGAATTCCGCTTTGGCGTGCGCCCCAGCCATATCAGCCTGGTGCCCAGCAACGATGATGATCTGGAGCTGGCGGTGACCGTGGAAGTCGCCGAAATCAGCGGCTCGGAAACCTTCCTGCATGTGCGCAGTGAGCATTTCCTGCTGGTGCTGCACCTGCCGGGGGTACATGAATACGATGTCGACGCGCCGATCCGCGTGTATATCCCCACCCATAAACTGTTTGTGTTCGATGGTCAGGGCCGCTTGGTCCAGGCCCCCGGGCGCCGTGTCGCGAGGGTTGCCTGATGGCCGAAATCCATTTGCGCAACCTGGCCCATAGCTACAGCCCTACGCCCACAGGGCCAGAAGACTACGCCATTCGGGAAATGAACCATGTGTGGGAGCAGGGCGGTGCCTACGCCTTGCTCGGGCCGTCAGGCTGCGGCAAGTCCACGCTGCTCAATATCATTTCCGGCCTGCTCAGCCCGTCCGAAGGCCAGGTGCTGTTTGATACCCAAGTGGTCAACGACTTGACCCCGGAAAAGCGCAATATCGCCCAGGTGTTCCAGTTCCCGGTGGTGTACGACACCATGACGGTGTTCGACAACCTGGCGTTTCCGCTGCGCAACCAGGGCATGGCCGAAGCGAAAATTCACAGCAAGGTGCAGGAAATTGCCGAAGTCCTCGACCTGCAAAACCTGCTGAGCAAAAAAGCCCGCAACCTCACGGCCGACGAAAAACAGAAAGTCTCCATGGGCCGTGGCCTGGTGCGCGATGACGTGTCGGCCATTCTGTTCGATGAGCCGCTGACGGTGATCGACCCGCACCTGAAGTGGAAACTGCGGCGCAAGCTCAAGCAGATTCACGAGCAGTTCAATATCACCATGGTCTACGTTACCCACGATCAACTGGAAGCCTCCACCTTCGCCGACAAGATCGCGGTGATGTACGGCGGGCAGATTGTGCAGTTCGGTACGCCGCGTGAATTGTTCGAGCGGCCCAGCCACACCTTTGTCGGTTACTTCATCGGCAGCCCTGGGATGAATCTGATCGAGGTGCAGGCCAAGGCTGGCGGTGTAGGGTTCGCCAATACCCTGTTGCCGCTGTCCGAAGCGGTGCAGCAACGTCTCGACACCACCGACTACAAAAAGCTCCAGGTCGGCATTCGTCCGGAATTTATCCACGTGTGGGACGAGTACAACCCTGACGCCCTGCAAGCCGACGTCGTACATGTGGAAGACCTCGGCACCTACAAGATCATGACCCTCAACCTCGATGGCGCCACCCTCAAGGTGCGCCTGGCCGAGGACAAACCGGTGCCGGAAGGCAAGGCTTCCATCAGCTTCCCCGCGCAATGGCTGATGCTCTACGCCGACGATTACCTGCTGGAGGTGGCGCCATGAACAAGGTGCAGAACAACAAGGCCTGGTGGCTGGTGCTGCCGGTGTTCCTGCTGGTGGCGTTCAGTGCGGTGATCCCGATGATGACCGTGGTCAACTATTCGGTGCAGGACATTTTCGACCAGTCCAGCCGCTATTTCGTTGGGGCCGACTGGTACAAGCAGGTGCTGCTCGACCCACGCCTGCACGACTCGCTGCTGCGCCAGTTCATCTACTCGGCCTGTGTGCTGTTGATCGAGATCCCGCTGGGCATCGCCATCGCCCTGACCATGCCCACCAAGGGCCGCTGGTCCTCGCTGGTGCTGATCATCCTCGCCATTCCCTTGCTGATTCCGTGGAACGTGGTCGGCACTATCTGGCAGATTTTTGGTCGCGCCGACATCGGCCTGCTGGGCTCGACCCTCAATGCCATGGGCATCAGCTACAACTATGCGGCCAACACCATGGACGCCTGGGTCACCGTGCTGGTGATGGACGTATGGCACTGGACCTCATTGGTGGCGCTGCTGTGCTACTCCAGCTTGCGCGCTATTCCCGATGTGTACTACCAGGCCGCGCGGATTGATCGTGCATCGGCCTGGGCGGTGTTCCGACATATCCAGTTGCCGAAGATGAAGAGCGTGCTGCTGATCGCGGTGATGTTGCGCTTCATGGACAGCTTCATGATCTACACCGAACCTTTCGTGCTCACCGGCGGCGGGCCGGGTAATGCCACCACCTTCCTGAGTCAGACGCTTACTCAAATGGCCGTCGGCCAATTCGACCTGGGCCCGGCGGCGGCGTTTTCCCTGGTGTACTTCCTGATCATCCTGTTGGTGTCCTGGCTGTTCTACACCGCCATGACCCATTCCGACGCCAACCGCTGAGGCCGCCAGCATGAGCAAACGCAAGCTAATTCCATTACTGATCTACATCCTGTTCCTGCTGGTGCCGATTTACTGGCTGCTGAACATGTCCTTCAAGAGCAACACCGAAATCCTCGGCGGCCTGACCCTGTTTCCCCAGGACTTCACCCTGGCCAACTACAAGGTGATCTTCACCGACCCGAGTTGGTACACCGGCTATCTCAACTCGCTGTACTACGTGAGCCTGAACACGGTGATCTCCCTGAGCGTGGCGCTGCCGGCGGCGTATGCGTTCTCGCGCTATCGCTTCCTGGGTGACAAGCACCTGTTCTTCTGGCTGCTGACCAACCGCATGGCGCCGCCTGCGGTGTTTTTGCTGCCGTTTTTCCAGCTGTATTCCTCCATCGGGTTGTTCGACACGCACATTGCCGTGGCCCTGGCCCATTGCCTGTTCAACGTGCCGTTGGCGGTATGGATCCTTGAAGGCTTCATGTCCGGCGTACCCAAGGAAATCGACGAAACCGCCTACATCGACGGGTATAGTTTTCCCAAGTTCTTCGTGAAGATTTTTATCCCGCTGATCGGCTCCGGTATCGGTGTTACGGCGTTTTTCTGTTTCATGTTTTCCTGGGTAGAACTGCTGCTGGCGCGCACGCTCACCTCGGTCAACGCCAAACCCATCGCAGCGGTGATGACCCGTACGGTGTCGGCTTCCGGCATTGATTGGGGCGTGCTGGCAGCGGCGGGGGTGTTGACCATCCTGCCGGGCATGCTGGTGATCTGGTTTGTTCGCAACCACGTGGCCAAGGGCTTTGCCCTGGGCCGGGTCTAGAGGAGTCGATGATGGAATGGATGGCCTGGACCACCCCCACTGCGCTGTTCTTTGGCGGCATTGCCCTGATTCTGGCGGGCATGACCACTTGGGAATTGCGTTCGCCGAGTATCCTGCGGCGCGGTTTGCTGCCGATCAGTACCACCCGTGGCGATCGCTTGTTTATCGGTCTTCTCGGCAGCGCCTACCTGCATTTGCTGGTCATTGGCGTTACCGACTGGAGCATCTGGGTGGCGTCCGCGCTCTCCCTTGTTTGGCTGTTGAGTGTGATGCGTTGGGGCTAGCAAGCTCGCTCCTGCAAGCCCCCGTTTGAAATTAACCTGGAGGTCTCTATGTTGAATAAAAACAATAAGCTGCGACATAGCATTTCATTGGCCGCCGTACTGGCCCTCAGTGGTTTGAGCGCTTCGGCCTGGGCCGATGCGTATGAAGATGCCGCGAAAAAATGGATCGGCAGCGAGTTCAAACCCTCGACCCTTACCGAAGCCCAACAGCTTGAAGAGTTGAAGTGGTTTATCAAGGCGTCGGAGCCGTTCCGTGGGATGAAGATCAACGTGGTGTCGGAAACCCTCACCACCCACGAGTACGAATCCAAGGTGCTGGCCAAGGCCTTCAGTGAAATCACCGGCATCACGCTGACCCACGACCTGCTGCAGGAAGGCGACGTGGTGGAGAAGCTGCAAACCCAGATGCAGTCCGACAAGAACATCTATGACGGCTGGGTCAACGATTCCGACTTGATCGGTACGCACTTTCGCTACGGCAAGACCGAATCCATCACCGACCTGATGGCCAACGAAGGCAAGGATTTCACCTCGCCCACCCTGGACCTCAAGGACTTTATCGGCCTGTCTTTCACCACCGCGCCGGACGGCAAGATCTACCAGTTGCCCGACCAGCAGTTCGCCAACCTCTATTGGTTCCGCGCCGACTGGTTCGAGCGGCCGGAACTGAAGGCCAAGTTCAAGGAGAAATACGGCTACGACCTGGGCGTGCCGGTGAACTGGTCGGCTTATGAAGACATCGCCAAGTTCTTCAGCGAAGACGTCAAGGAAATCGATGGCAAGCGCATTTATGGGCACATGGACTACGGCAAGAAAGACCCGTCCCTGGGCTGGCGTTTCACCGATGCCTGGTTCTCCATGGCCGGCGGCGGCGACAAAGGCTTGCCCAACGGCTTGCCGGTGGACGAGTGGGGCATCCGTGTAGAGGACTGCCACCCGGTGGGCTCCAGCGTCACCCGTGGCGGCGACACCAACGGCCCGGCGGCGGTGTTCGCCACGCAGAAGTACGTGGACTGGATGAAAGCCTACGCGCCACCGGAAGCGGCGGGCATGACCTTCTCCGAATCCGGCCCGGTGCCGTCCCAGGGCAACATCGCCCAGCAGATCTTCTGGTACACCGCGTTTACCGCCGACATGGTCAAGCCGGGCCTGCCGGTGGTAAATGCCGACGGTACGCCAAAATGGCGCATGGCACCGTCCCCAGTCGGGCCGTATTGGGAAAAGGGCATGAAGAAGGGCTATCAGGACGTAGGTTCCTGGACCTTCCTCAAGTCCACGCCCGAAAAGCAGAAACTCGCGGCCTGGCTCTACGCGCAATTCGTGACCTCAAAAACGGTGTCGCTGAAGAAAACCATCGTTGGCCTGACGCCGATTCGTGAGTCCGATATCAACTCCCAGGCCATGACCGACATGGCGCCCAAACTCGGGGGGCTGGTGGAGTTCTACCGCAGCCCGGCCCGCACCGAGTGGTCCCCGACGGGCACCAACGTGCCGGACTACCCGCGCCTGGCGCAACTGTGGTGGAGCAATATCGCCGCAGCGGCCAGCGGCGAGAAGACCCCGCAACAGGCGCTGGACAACCTGGCCAAGGAGCAGGATGCGATCATGACGCGCCTGGAACGCTCCAAGGTGCAACCGGTGTGCGGCCCGAAAATGAACCCCGAGCGTGACGCGCAATACTGGTTCGACCAGCCGGGTGCACCGAAGCCGAAACTGGCCAACGAAAAGCCCAAGGGCGAAACCGTGAACTACAACGACCTGCTCAAGCAGTGGGAGGCGGCGCGTAAGTAATTTCGCTGAATGAGCTGAACACAACGGCACGCTTGCGTGCCGTTGTTTTTTTGTGGGTGAGCCACCTGCATTTCATCTGGTGCTCCGAGACAGCTTGCTAGCTTGGGACTAAACTGCTGAGCATTCATACAGGAGGTCATCTTATGGGTGTTCCACTTTCCCCAATTGTTTCCGAATTTGAAACCGAGGAGCAGGCAAATAGTCATGATCTTTGGTTTCGCGCCAAAGTCGAAAAAAGCTTGGCCAATCCCGGACCCGGTGTACCCCATGACGAAGTCATGGCGAGGGTCGAGGCGATTATCCTTGAAGCAGAACGTAAGCAGAGGGCCAAAGCCTGATGTTAAGCGTTGTTTGGCTTGATGAGGCTATCAGCGACCTGATTGACATCGTTACTTTCATTGCAGAAGAGAATCCTGGGGCGGCGCGACGTATCAAGACACGTCTTGAAGGTGCGCCTCTGCCACTGACCGAGCATCCTTACCTGTATCCGAACGGCCGTGTGCCCGGTACGCGGGAGGTCGTCGTTCACCCCAATTACGTCCTGGTGTATCGAGTAACAGCAGAGCGCATCGAGATAGTCAGCGTGTTGCACGCTCGGCAAGAGTATCCCTGATTTTCTCCTCATATCGCGTGGGGCACGATTTAGTGACCCAATGTCCCCATCTCAATAGCACCGCGACCGCTTGTCCCCACGTTAACAATCCAATCTGAATTTTCCGCACATCTCAAGGTTCTGCATCTTAGAAGCGCATGTTTTCAAGCGCTCTTGCAGGGCCACCTTGTGGGAGGCCCGTTGTAACGGACTTTGCGGAAACTGCCATCATGACACTCCTCACAGCGCTGTCAGGCCAGCCGGCCTCTCTCATCGACTCGGCCCAGGGTCGCCATCAACGGGTGTACCAACAGCTGCATGGCGAAGCCCGGGACGCAGCTGAGCTGGCACGTGAATACCTGCAGGATCAATTGGCCCTGGTGGAGGCAACCGACGGCGATTTGCCTGAGGCCCCCGAACAGCTGATGGCCTGGGTCGAGCAACGCTGCGCCGAGGTGGCCCAGGCCTATGCCGACTACCTTGAGCAGCGCCGGCAAGGGGGGCCACGTCGGTATTTTCAGAACAAGGCCCATGCGTTGTACTTTCTGCAGCGTGTTGCACCCACCAAACAGGTCGACGGCGCCTGGCTCTATGGCTTGCTGCGCTATTGGCAAGACCAGCGCTTCGACGGCCTGCTCACCACTTACCTGGAAGAATTGGGCGATGGTGAAGCCGCGCAGAACCATGTGGTGATCTACCGCAAGTTGCTCAGCGAGCACGATGCCGACAGCGAAGCCGGCCTGGAGGATGACCATTACCTGCAAGGCGCGCTGCAACTGGCGCTTGGCGTGTGCGCCGACGAGTTCCTGCCGGAGGTTATTGGCTTCAACCTGGGTTACGAGCAACTGCCGCTGCACCTGTTGATCACCGCCTATGAACTCAGTGAGCTGGGTATCGACCCTTATTACTTCACGCTGCATGTCACCATCGACAACGCCAGCAGCGGCCACGCGAGCAAGGCGGCGCAATCGGTGCTGAACCTGTTGCCGCTAGGCGAGGGCAGGGCGGATTTTTATCGTCGCGTGGCCGCAGGCTACCGCCTGAACGATCTGGGGCCGGGTACTACGGCTGTGATCAAACAGTTCAACCTGCAGGACGAGGTGGTGGCGATGCTCGAACGCAAGCGCGCCTTCGGCCAGCACATGCATTCGGACTATTGCCGCTTCGAAGGGCAGACCGTCAACCAATGGCTGGCTCAGCCTGGGCAGATCGGCGCGTTCCTCAAGGCCCTCGAAGACAAAGGCTGGATCAAACACAACCAGGACCCCGCCAACAGCCGCTTCTGGCAATTGGTCGAGGGCGCTGGCGCCGCGATGTTCGGGGTGTTCAGCGGTTATGAAAAACAACTGATCCATGACTGGATTGCGGGTGAATGGGTTGCCAGCGAACGCGTGCCGCCCGTGCGGCCGGGACGCGGCAGCCGGTTTTCCCGCGAGCAGCATCGTCCCGCGGATCCTGATACCCAGGCCCTGGCGGAATCGTTGTGCAACTTGCCCGATGTGCAACAGCTCAATGCACTGATCCCGTGGCTGTCGGCACGCCGTCACTGCACGCCTGCCGGGCTGTATGCCACTCGCCGCTTTATCCAACTGCGCGCGCGCCTGCGCTAAGGAATGTGCCTATGTCTGCGCAACAGCTGGCTGATCGTGCCTTGTTGAATTTGGGCCGCGGGTTGAAGGAGGGTGGTTATCGCTTTATCACGCCAACGCCCTTGACCCATGAGCGTGTCTATCGGCGGCTGGCGACGCCCCTGGCAATGACGCTGCGCGATGTGTTCGGTTGGTCGATGCCGTTCGATCAAGGCTTGTTGCCCGAGGCCCTGCGTGAAGAATTGCAGCAAGCGGATGTGATCGAAAAGCACGGCGCGTTATGGCGCAGCGCAGTGCGTTGGTCGAGCCTCGACGGGCTTCTGTTCGCCCATTCGCCTTATCCCACCGACCAGGCGGACGCGGTGTTTTTCGGCCCCGACAGCTACCGCTTTGCCCACGTGATTGAAGCCTATCTGCAACAGCGTTTCGAGCCGCTCAAGCGCGCTGTGGACATTGGCTGTGGCGCCGGCGTCGGTGCGCTGGTGATTGCTAAAGCCCGGCATGACGCCCAGGTGCTGGCGGTAGATATCAACCCCCGTGCCCTGCGCATGACCGCGGTGAATGCCGAGCTGGCCGCGCTGAATAACATCAGCGTGTACCACAGTGACGTGCTGGCCAGCGTGGAGGGCGAATTCGACCTGATCGTCGCCAACCCGCCGTACATGAAAGATGACCGCCAGCGCGCCTATCGCCATGGCGGCGGCGCCTTGGGGGAGCAGTTGTCGCTGCGCATCGTCAGTGAGTCCATCGGGCGCCTGGCCCTGGGCGGTAGCCTGTTGCTGTATACCGGGGTGGCGATGGTGGCCGGCAGCGACCCTTTCCTGGAGGCAGTCAAGCCATTGCTGGGCAGCGACGCCTACGGCTGGACCTACCGCGAACTGGACCCGGACGTTTTCGGTGAAGAACTGGAAAAGCCAGGCTATGAGCAGGTGGAGCGCATCGCCGTGGTCGCGCTGACTGTCACCCGATTGCGCTGAATACCCGATGCTCACCTTTGGCATTGAAGAGGAATACTTCATCACCGACCTGCACAGCCGCCAGATGATCGGCGAGCCCTCGGCGGCAGTGCTGGCGGCCTGTCGCGAAGCGATTGGCGCGGGCTTCTCGTTTGAGATGTTCCAGGGCCAGATCGAGGCGGCCTCTCCGGTGTTCACCTCCAGCGCCGAAGCGGCGGACTACTTCCGGGCAGTGCGCGGCAACCTGGCGCAATCCCTGGCTGAGTTCGGCCTCGGTGTGGTGTGCGCCGGCAGCCACCCCCTGGCCGATTGGCGTGGGCAGCGGCCAACCGATCAGGCGCATTTCCGGCAACTGTTCGACGATATTCAATATGTAGCGCGGCGCAGTGTGTTGTGCGGGCTGCATGTGCATGTGCAGGTGCCGCAAACGCTGGACCGCATCGCGGTGATGAACCAGGTGTCGCCGTGGTTGCCGTTGTTGCTGCTGCTCAGTTGCTCGTCCCCCTTCTGGGACGGCGCGCCCAGCGGCTTCATGAGCTACCGCCAGGCCGCGTGCGACGAGTGGCCCCGCATGGGCGTGCCGGAACACTTCAGCGATTGGGCCGAGTACCAGCGCTACCTGGCCCTGTTACAGCGAATCGGCGCGATCAAGGCCGATGGCAATGGCTGGTGGGGAATTCGCCCAGCGGCACGTTATCCCACCCTGGAACTGCGCATGACCGACGCCTGTCCACGGCTGACGGACGCCTTGGCCCTCGCCACGCTGTTTCGGGTGATGGTCGCCCATGCCTGCGCGATGCAGCGCCCTGGCGCCGGGTTCAGTGCCGAGGCGCGCTGGCTGCTCAAGGAAAATCGCTGGCAGGCCAAACGTTATGGTGCCGCTGGCACCTTCGCGTTGGACGACGCAGGCACCCTGGGCAGCGCTGAGCAATGGCTGCAGTGCGCCCGGCAGACCTTTGCCGCCACCGCAGAGGCCATGGGCGAGCCGCTGCTGTTCGATACCCTGCAGGCGCTGCTGCGACGCGGCAACAGCGCGGCCGAGCAGTTGCGCTGGCAGGCCCAGGCCCAGGCGAGCGGCGCCGATGCGCTTGCCAGCTTGCGCCAGGTAGTCGACCTGCTGTTGGCCCAGACTCGCGGCGACCATTGATCGGGTCTTGATCAAGGTTGATGGAACACTGAAGGGGCTGCTTCGCCCTTAAGAGGAATGCCGCAAGGTGATCCTGCTGCCGGGTGGGAGCGACCGGCCGCTCACCGAGCCGCTGGACGAACTGACCCCTGAGTTGCGCGTACAAAGCGTTCCCGGTTTCTAAATCAATACCCGGAAAAGTGTGGGAGCTGGTTTGCCTGCTATAGCGGTGGTTCAGTTGAATATTCAGTGACTGACACGCCGCCTTCGCGGGCAAGCCCGCTCCCACAGGGGATCTGTGCCGGACGCTGATTTTGTGGGCGATGCATGACCAATGTGGGAGCTGGCTTGCCTGCGAAGGCGGCGTGTCAGTCACTGCATCTGTGACTGCGCTACTGCTATAGCAGGCAAGCCACACATGGATCTTCTTTGCTTCGACAGTGCTGTTTCCCACATTGGCCGGTGTCAGGCTGCGGCTTGCGGCTGGATGCGCAATTCACCTTCGACATCTTTGACCAACCCACTGGCGACAAACAGCGGCGCCAGGCGTTTGTGCAACTGTGGCTCGACAAACTCCTTCACTGTATCCAGCGCCAACGCACCACTGAGCGGCAGCTCGGCCTTGGTGTACGACAACCATGCCTTCTTCAACACCATCAACACATCACTGCCCGCCGTCGAAGCAAAGCGACGGTGCACCGGCTTACCCTCGAAGGCGAAGGTGTGTTGGAACTCATAACCGCTTTCATCGCCACCGTTGGCCGTGCAGCGCACGCAGGTGCAAGGGCCGTCGCCGAAGGCGCTGCGCAGGTAGGCGTTGAAGTCCACCACGGGCTTGAGTGACAGGCGCTTATCAACCTCGAACAGGTCCCCGGTCATTTTTTCGTCAGTGTTCAACGTCCATTTCCTCGCAGTCGGTTGCTGTGTTTCAAAGCGCGGCACAATACCAGCCGAGCGTGGGTTTGGGGATTATTTGCGTCGTGGGAGGGTCAGCGGAAGAATTCACCGGGGGTGGAATCGAACTGCTGACGAAATGCATTGATAAAGGCTGAGGTCGATTCATAGCCACACCCCAGTGCCACATCCGTCACCCGCTCGCCTTGTTCCAGGGCGGGCAGGGCGCTCAACAGGCGCAGGCGCTGGCGCCACGCGCGGAATGTCAGCCCGGTGTCACTCAGGAACACCCGACTGAGGGTCTTTTCACTAACCTCCAGCTTGCGGCTCCAATCGCCCAACGTCGTCTGCTGCTCGGGATGCAGGTTGAGGCTGCGGTAGATCTGCCGCAGCCGTGGGTCGTGAGGCAGCGGCAACATCAAATCCACCTGGGGCGCGGCGGCGAGCTGATCGAGCAGTACCTGAGCCAGGCGCCCGTCCGGCCCGTCCTCGGTATATTCCACCGGCAATTGGCTGAAGTTGCGGATCAGCTCGCGTAACAAACTGCTCACCTCCAGCACCTGGCAACGCTCGGCGGCCCAGGCGGTGACGCTGCAATCGAGGTACAAGCTGCGCATTTCCGTATGGGGCGAACTGAACACACGATGGGGCATGCCGGCCGGAATCCATACGGCGCGCTGCGGTGGCGCGACAAAACGACCGACGCTGGTCTGGATCTCCAGCACCCCGGAAATCGCGTAGGACAACTGCACCCACGGGTGGCTGTGGCGTCGTGTCAGCGCCCGGTTGGGCAAGGATTCAGTACGCCCGTACACCGGCCTCGGCAGGCTGGAAAGCCCAGGTACACTGCGGCGCACGGCTTTTTCATGTCCTTTAGGCGGCATTTACTGGCTCATTGGCGTTAGTCGGTAACAGGTGGTTACGTTAGAGTCGTCGCGACGCTCTTGGCAACCCCTGGAAGAATTGCTTATGACCCGGCCCCGGTTTCTCCCCGACAACTTCACCCTCACCCTGATCGGCACCGTGATCCTCGCCTCACTGCTGCCCGCCAGCGGCCAGACCGCCGTGGCGTTCGGCTGGGTCACCAACCTGGCCATCGCGCTGCTGTTTTTCCTGCACGGCGCCAAGCTGTCGCGCAAGGCCATCGTCGCCGGTGCCGGCCACTGGCGTTTGCATTTGCTGGTGTTCAGCCTGACCTTCGTACTGTTTCCGTTGCTGGGCCTGGCGCTCAAGCCAGTGCTGTCGCCGCTGATCGGCAACGAGCTGTACATGGGCATGCTCTACCTCTGCGCCTTGCCGGCCACTGTGCAATCGGCGATTGCCTTTACCTCCCTGGCCCGCGGCAATATCCCGGCGGCCATCTGCAGCGCGGCGGCGTCCAGCCTGTTCGGCATCTTCCTGACGCCGCTGCTGGTAGCGCTGCTGCTCAACGTGCATGGGGATGGCGGCTCCACAGTCGATGCGATTGTCAAAATCAGCGTGCAGTTGTTGCTGCCGTTCATTGCCGGGCAAGTCGCCAGCCGCTGGATTGGGGGCTGGGTCGGGCGTAACAAAGCCTGGCTGAAATTCGTCGACCAGGGCTCGATTCTGTTGGTGGTCTACGGGGCTTTCAGCGAGGCGGTCAACGAAGGCATCTGGCACCAGATCCCGCTGTGGGAATTGGGCGGGTTGGTGGTGGCCTGCTGCGTATTGCTGGCCCTGGTGTTGGTGGCGTCGACGCTGCTGGGCAAGGCGTTTGGCTTTAACCAGGAAGACCGCATCACCATCCTGTTCTGCGGCTCGAAGAAAAGCCTGGCGACCGGCGTGCCGATGGCGCAGGTGCTGTTTGCCGGGGCGAGCATGGGCGTGTTGATTTTGCCGTTGATGTTGTTTCACCAGATCCAGTTGATGGTCTGCGCGGCGTTGGCCCAACGCTATGCCCAGCGGCCGGAGAGCATTCCTGAATTGATGGGGCAGGTGGATCCGTGATGCACCTCTCATTCGCGGGTAAATAAGCTCAAGTTAACCGGCGTGCCGACGACTTACTTCTTAACTAACCCAAGAAGGAGTGTCGGCATGAACGTTCGTCGTGTTGCGGTAATGACTGGCCTCCTGGGCCTGTGGGCAAGTACCTGCGGCGCCGCCCAGACCGTGGGGCAGGGCACCATCAGGTTCAGCGGCGCGATTGTCGAGTCAGGGTGTGCGACAAATGCGCGCAGCGGCTCGGTAATGGAACTGCGCGGTTGCGCCCAATCCAGTCGTGGCAGCCGAATCGAGGTGCGCAGTGTCGCGCCGGTGGTCAGCGTCGACGTACCCCACGTGCGGCTGGTAGCGGACACCGGCGAGGGGCGCTATTACGATCAGCGGTACGTGCTGGTAGACCGCGCCGGCAAGCTGATTCAGTCGGGCAATTACGTGATTACCATGACCTCGCCATAAACCCTGGGGCGACGATCCGCAGCAACAGCGGTGCGAGAAACCTATAGAATGCTCGGCGGCGGCGCTTGTCCTGGGTGGCCGCTTGATCATCGTCAGAGTACCGCGCCCGTCAATGAGCCTTTCAGCCGCAACCCCCCAAGCCAATTGGCAACCGGTCATCGCCCTCGCGCTGGCCGCGTTTGTGTTCAATACCACCGAATTTGTCCCCGTCGGGCTGCTCAGCGCCATTGGTGCCAGCTTTGACATGCCCGTGGCCAGCGTCGGCCTGATGCTCACCATTTACGCGTGGATCGTGTCGCTGACCTCGCTGCCGGTGATGCTGCTGACCCGCAACGTCGAACGGCGCAAGCTGCTGATCGTATTGTTCGGTCTGTTTATCGCCAGCCATATCCTCTCCAGCGTGGCCACCAGCTTCGGCTTGCTGATGGTCAGTCGGGTCGGCATTGCCCTGGCCCATGCGTTGTTCTGGTCGATCACGGCTTCACTGGCTGTGCGCCTGGCGCCAGAGGGCAAGCAGGTGCAGGCCCTTGGTTTGCTGGCCACCGGCACGTCCCTGGCGATGGTGCTGGGTATTCCGTTAGGCCGTCTGTTGGGCGAGGCCATGGGCTGGCGTACCACCTTTCTGGTGATCGCCGCCTTCGCCGCCGCCCTGGTGTTCTGGCTGGCGCGCAGCTTGCCGCTGCTGCCCAGCCAGAACTCCGGCTCCCTGCGCAGCCTGCCGTTGCTGTTCAAGCGCCCGGCGCTGGTGGCGCTCTACGTGCTGACCGCAATGACCGTCACCGCGCAATTCACCGCCTACAGCTACATCGAACCCTTCGTCGAAGGCGTCGCCGGCCTGGGCGGCAGTGCCGTGACCTTGATCCTGCTGGTGTTCGGTGGTGCTGGCATCATCGGCTCGTTGTTGTTCAGCCTGGTGCATCGCTTCAACCCCCACCTGTTCGTGATCGGCGCAGTGTCTATCCTCGCCGCGTGCCTGGCGCTGATGCTGCCGTTGAGCGGTGCCGAGTCTTATCTGGTGGGGCTGAGTATTTTCTGGGGCATGGCGATCATGGGGTTTGGCCTGGCCATGCAGTCCAAGGTGCTGGTGCTGGCACCGGATGCCACGGATGTGGCCATGGCGATGTTTTCCGGGATCTACAACATTGGCATCGGCGGCGGCGCGTTGATGGGCAGTTGGGTGGGCAGCCACTTCGGCTTCGCCTGGATCGGCGCGGCGGGCGGTTTGCTGGCTGGGCTGGCGTTGGTGGGGTATTGCCTGGCGATTCGGCGGTTTGGGCAGGGTGGTGCCCCGATGCCAAGCTGATCGCCCCGTATCCACCGGATAACTGCAGACTAAGTGTGGGAGCTGGCTTGCCTGCGATGGCGGTGTGTCAGCCACTGCATCTGTTGCTGCACGACCGCTTTTGCAGGCAAGCCAGCTCCCACATTTGATCTTCACTGCCTTGAGCAATGCGTTCGCTTGACTGACTGTTCTACGCCACCGGAATCAACGGATCGGCCGCTGCCAGTGCCACTGCTCTATCCGCCATCGGTGGGTAGATCCACACGCTATTGATCTGCTGTTTGAGTTCCTTGGCTTCCTGGCCCACCAGCTTGAGCTGACGGTCCCAGCCTTCGGTGTACACCGCGCCCCAAGCGCCGAGGTCGAGGCAGGTGACGTATTTGGGTTGGCTGTAGGTCATGGGGGCCACGCCGATCAGATCGGCGGCGACGTTGTTGCCGGCGTAGCGGCCCAGCGCGATGGCGTGCTGGCAGGACATGGCAGCGAAGTTGCCCAGCGCGTCTGTGGCGGCGTAGGCCACGTCGCCAGCGGCGAAGATGTCAGCCTGGCCCTTGACCTTGAGGTGGGCGTCCACGTGCAGGCGGCCCTGGGCATCGCGGGTGCCCTCAATCTGTTCGGTCAGCGGGTTGGCGCGAAAGCCGATGGTCCAGATCACGGTGCTCGATTCAATCCGCTGCCCATCTGCCAGGGTCACACCACCGGCATCCACCGAGGCGACCGAGGTGTTCAGTACCCATTCAAGTCCCAGTGCCTGGCTGGCTTCGATGATCGATGGGCGTATGCCATCGCCCATGGACGCGGCAATCTGCGGCCCGCGGTCGACCACGATCACACGGATGTTGGCCGTCTCACCCAGTGCAGCACGCAGGCGCGCCGGCATTTCGGTGGCGGTCTCGATACCGGTAAAGCCGCCGCCGGCCACTACCACGGTATTGCGGGCCGGGGTGTCGGGCAGGTTTTTGAGGGCGTTGATATGGGCTTCAAGGTGCGCGGCGTCTTCGATCTGATCCACATCGAACACATGCTCGATGCCGTCCATGCCGGGGCGGTTCAAGCGGCTGCCGGCGGCCACTACCAGGCGATCGTAGGCGAGGGTGGCCGGGATGCCGGCCGCGTTGCGGTAGGTCACTTGCTTATTAGTGGCGTCGATGCTGTCGGCGGCGCCTTGCACAAAGGTCACGCCCACAGCGTCGAACAGCGCATCAAGCGGGGCCAGCATGGTATGTACATCGGGCTCGTAGAACCGCGGGCGGATACGCAGCTCCGCTTGGGGGGCGAGCAGGCTGATGCGCACATCGTTGCGGTCGTGTTTATCCAGTAGCCGAGCCGCGCTCAAGGCGCTCCACACGCCACCGAACCCGGCGCCAATGATCAGAATGTGTTGTTTCATGGGGTTGCTCCAGAGACCAGGTAAGCCGCAAGGCATTGCCGGATCACTGTAAAAGCAGCAGGGTCTGTCCGAAAGGACATATAACCCTGGATGACTGCCAGCTCTGCCGGCCTAGCGGGAAAAGCGCTCGCGGTAGTCGCGGGGTGAGATGGCCAGGTGGCGGTGGAAGGTGCAGCGCATGCGTTCCTCATCGCCAAACCCGCAAAGCCCGGCGATCTGGTCGATGCTGCGCTGGGAGTCTTCGAGCATGCGGCGCGCCGCTTCCATGCGAAACAGTTCGATGGCCTTGGCCGGGGTGCGACCGGTTTTTTGCTTATAGACCCGGGCAAAGTTGCGTGGGCTCATATGGCTCTGCGCGGCCAGGCGCTCGACACTGAGGTCGCTGTCGCGCAGGTTGTCGCTGATCCACGCATGCAGCGCATCAAAGCTGGCGCTGTCGGCGGTTTGCGCTTGCAGCACCTGGCTGAACTGCGCCTGGCCACCGGGGCGCTTGAGGAACACCACCAATTCGCGTGCCACTTGCAGCGCCACTTCGCGCCCGCAGTCAGCCTCCACCAGCGCGAGCGCCAGGTCGATCCCGGCGCTGACGCCCGCCGAGGTCCACACCTGGCCTTGCTGCACGAAGATCGCGTCCACGTCCACCTCGATGCTCGGGAAGCGTTGCTTGAGCAGCTCGCACATGGCCCAATGCGTTGCCGCGCGGCGCCCCTCCAGCAAGCCCGCCAGCGCCAGCAAAAACGTGCCGCTGCACACCGAGGCGGTCCGTCGCGCCTGGCCGGAGGCGTTGCGCAACCAGTCCACCAGCGCGGTATTTTCCAGCATGGCTTGCTCAATGGCCGGCGCGCCGGGTACCACCAGGGTGTCGATGGCAGCGGGGTCAAACTGTGCCAAGGCGACGGTGTCGACGCTCAAGCCCTCGGCGGTCGGCATCAGCCCGCCCGCCAGGCTGGCGTTGTGCAACACATAACCTTGCAAACCGCGCTCGGCCATGGCCTTGGT
This sequence comes from Pseudomonas sp. PA-1-6B, assembly GCF_021609545.1. Taxonomy (NCBI): domain Bacteria; kingdom Pseudomonadati; phylum Pseudomonadota; class Gammaproteobacteria; order Pseudomonadales; family Pseudomonadaceae; genus Pseudomonas; species Pseudomonas sp. PA-1-6B. Next base: position 24,787 of record NZ_WJZM01000012.1, on the reverse strand, counting down.
CGCGGCCCAGAACACCGTCTGGGCGCCAGTCAGATCGAGCAAGCCCATGTGCGGGTAGGTCAGGAACACCAACGTGCGTGGTTGGGCCAGAGGAGAGAGTGCAGTCATGCGCAGGCCAGCAGCTTTTCCAGTTTTTCCTGATCCCGCGCAAACTGTCGGATCCCTTCGGTACGCAATCGCTCTGCGTATTCCGGGATGGCGCAGGCCTTGAGCAGCAGCGACGGGTTGGTGGTGGCGCCCACGGGCCGCAGGCGGCTGATGGCTTCCAGATTGCCGGTGTCGCAGACCACAGTGGTGAATGGCTTGAGTTGTTCAAGTTTGGACGTCATCGCCGCGTTCTCCGGAAAAGGGCACGGCGCTGTTTTACCATGTCCCGCGCACCTTGTTTACCCTGAGGCTGTCAGGTCCGGGCCGCCCTGGCATCCACAGAGAGGGGTAACCGCCAGAGTCCGGCGGAACCCTTCAGCCGGGCACTTGTCCCCGCTTCCCATGTCACCCCCCAGCCCACAGATACCTTAATTTTCCAAGCCTGCCGGAAGCCACTCCAGGCCCTCGGCTGCGCCCGCTATTTTTTCCTGGGCGCCCGGCACTGCCGATCCAAGCGGCAAAACTGAATACGGACATTCTCGTCAACCGTGAATTATCAGGCAGGTTACCCATGCAGTTCAGCGACTTACTGGCAGCGATCTCCACCCATGCGATCCGTCTGCAGACCGAAGAGGGCGACCTGATCGTCCTGGGCGATGACGAAGCGTTGGACGACGCGCTCTGGGATCAATTGATCGCGCACAAACCCCAACTGTTGCAGTTGGTCGCCGAACATGGCGGTGACTGGCTGAGCCCGGCCTACCGCATCACACCGGACATGCTGGCCCTGGTCAACCTCGACCAGCCGGCCATCGACCGCATCGTCGCGGCGGTCCCAGGCGGGGCGGCGAATGTGCAGGATATCTACCCCCTGGCGCCGCTCCAGGAAGGCATGCTTTATCACCATCTTTCGGCGCAGAAGGGTGACCCTTACGTGCTGCACGCGCAGTTCGTGTTCGACAGCCGTGCACGCCTTGACGCTTTTGCCGAGGCGCTGCAATGGGTCATCGATCGTCACGACATCCTGCGCACCTCGATGGTCTGGGAGCGCCTGGACGAGCCGCTGCAAGTGGTGTGGCGCAAGGCTGTGCTGGCCTGCGAAGAGGTGCCTCTGGACGATGCTGACCGCCTGGTTCAATTGCTCGCTCGCTATGATGCCCGCGCTTATCGCATGGATCTGGGCCAGGCGCCGCTGCTGCGCCTGGTATTCGCTGACGACCCGGCCAACCAGCGGGTGGTGGCGATGCTGCTGTTCCACCACACCATCCTTGATCACACGGCCCTGGATGGCGTTCGGCATGAAATCCAGCTGTACCTGGCCGGGCAGCAAGCCCAGGCCCGTGCACCGATAGCGTTTCGCAGCTATATCGCCCAGGTGCGCCATGGCGTCAGCGAGCAGGCCCATGAGGCGTTCTTCCGCGACATGCTGGCGGATATCGATGAACCGACGCTGCCGTTCGGTCTGCAAGATGTGCAGGGCGGCGGCCAGGGGATCGACGAAGTGCGCATTCCCGTCGACAGCGCTCTGAGTCGCCGCCTGCGCAGCATGGCGCGCCCGCTGGGGGTGAGTGTGGCGAGCCTGATGCACCTGGCTTTGGCGCGAGTGCTGGGTGCAGTCTCCGGTCAGGAGGCGGTGGTATTTGGCACTGTGATGCTCGGGCGCATGGGCGCAGGTGAGGGCGGTGAGCGGGCCTTGGGCATGTTCATCAACACCTTGCCACTGCGGGTGGATGTGGGTGAGCAGGGCGTGCGCGCTGCGGTCAAGATCACCCATGAGCGCCTCACGCGCTTGCTCGATCACGAACATGCGTCCCTGGCGCTGGCACAACGGTGCAGCGGCGTGGCGGCGCCTACGCCGCTGTTCAGCGCGATACTCAACTACCGTCACAGCGCCGCCACCGACATGGCGGCGGTGATCGAAGTCGCCGACGGCATCCGGGTGTTGGGCGCCGAGGAGCGCACCAATTACCCGCTGACGCTGAACGTCGATGACCTGGGTGAAGACTTCGCCCTGACCGTGATGGTCGATGCGTCCATTGGCGCGCAGCGGGTTGCGGGTTATCTGCATACGGCCTTGCAAAGCCTGGCCGACGCCCTTGAACAACGACCGGATATGCCGCTCTGCGGCCTGAACATCCTGCCTGACGCTGAACGCCACCATTTGCTGCACACCTTGAATCATTGCCCCACGCATTACGCCGACACCCAACTGATCCACCAGCAAGTCGAAACCCACGCCGCTGCCCAGCCCGATGCCATTGCGTTGCGCTTCGAGCACCACGCCCTGACCTACCGCCAACTCAACGAACGCGCCAACCAGGTCGCCCACGCGCTCCTGGCCCACGGTGTGTGCCCCGACGCGCGCGTGGCCATTTGCGTGGAGCGTGGCCCGCAGATGATCATCGGCCTGCTTGGCATTCTCAAGGCCGGTGCGGGCTATGTGCCCATCGACCCGGCCTATCCCCAGGAACGCATCGCCTACACCCTGGCCGACAGCCAGCCGGTGGTGGTGCTGGTGCAGGCAAACACGGCGCAGCGGGCCGGCGCACTGGCCCGGATCGACCTGGACCACCTGGGCCCGTTGCCCATCTCCAACCCTGGGTTGCACCTGAGCCCGGCCAACCTGGCCTACGTCATCTACACCTCCGGCTCCACTGGTCAGCCCAAGGGCGTGATGATCGAGCATCGCCAAGTCGCACGCCTGTTCAGCGCCACCCACCACTGGTTCGGGTTCAACCCGCACGATGTGTGGGCGCTGTTCCATTCCTTCGCGTTCGACTTTTCCGTGTGGGAAATCTGGGGCGCGCTGATGCACGGCGGCCAGTTGCTGATCGTGCCGCAACTGGTCAGCCGCTCGCCGGATGAGTGCTACGCGCTGTTGTGCGACGCCCAGGTGAGCATCCTCAACCAGACGCCGAGCGCGTTCCGCCAGTTGATCGCGGCCCAGGGCAACAGTGCCCAGTCCCATTCCTTGCGCCAAGTGATTTTCGGCGGCGAAGCCCTGGAACCGGGCATGCTCAAGCCGTGGTACGCACGGGCAGTGAATGCCGGTACGCAACTGGTGAACATGTACGGCATCACTGAAACCACCGTGCATGTGACCTACCGTGCGCTGGAAGCGGCCGACGCGCACTTGGTCGGCGTGAGCCCGATTGGCGTGCGTATTCCCGATTTGCAGTTGTATGTGCTGGATGAGCGCCATGAGCCCTTGCCCCTGGGTGTGGTGGGCGAGTTGTACGTGGGCGGTGCCGGGGTGGCGCGTGGTTACCTCAACCGCCAGGCGCTGAATGCCGAACGCTTCCTTGCCGACCCGGCCACCGGCTTGCGCATGTACAAGACCGGCGACCTCGGCCGCCTGCTGGCCGACGGCAGTGTCGAGTACCTGGGGCGTAACGATGACCAGGTCAAGATCCGTGGTTTCCGTATCGAACTGGGTGAAATCCAGGCGCACCTGGCCACTGCCAGCGGCGTGCGCGATGCGGTGGTGATCGCCCGTGAAGATCAGCCGGGCGATAAACGCCTGGTGGCCTATGTGATCAGCGATGGCGAACTCAACGTGGCCGCCCTGCGTGACCATCTGCTGCTGAGCCTGGCTGAACACATGGTGCCCAGCGCCTTCGTGCGCCTGGACACGCTGCCGCTGACCACCAACGGCAAACTCGACCGCAAGGCCTTGCCCGCACCCGATGCCGACGCCGTGGCCCGGCGCGAGTATGCGGCGCCCCAGGGTGCGGTGGAAACCACCCTCGCCATGCTCTGGCAAGACCTGCTCAACGTCGACCGTGTCGGTCGTGAGGACAATTTCTTCGAACTCGGTGGCCATTCACTGCTGGCGGTCAAACTGATCGAGCGCATGCGCCAGGTCGACCTCAGCGCCGATGTGCGCGTGCTGTTCGGCCAACCGACCTTGGCGGCGCTCGCTGCGGCGGTGGGCGGCCAGCAGACCGTGCAGGTGCCGGCCAACCCTATTCAAGCAGACACCCAGGCCATCACCCCGGACATGCTGCCCCTGGTCGAGCTGGATCAGGCCGCTATCGACCATATCCTTGAGGCCGTGCCCGGTGGCGTTGCCAACGTGCAGGACATTTATGGCCTGGCGCCGTTGCAGGCCGGCATTCTCTACCATCACCTGGCGACCACCGAGGGCGACCCCTACGTGTTGCAGGTGCAGTTGCGGTTTCACGACCAGGGCGCTGTCGACGGGTTTGTCAACGCGCTGCACACGGTGATCGAGCGCAACGATATCCTGCGCACCGCCATCCTCTGGGAGGGCCTGGAAGAGCCGGTGCAAGTGGTGTTACGCCAGGCACCCTTGGTGATCGAACGCCTGGATGCGCTGGGCAGTGATGCACTGGAGCATCTGCAACAGCGTTTCGACCCACGCCACTATCGCCTGGACCTGTCACGCGCCTCGCTGATGCGCCTGGCGTATGCGCAGGACAGCCATGGCTTGGTCGGCATTTTGCTGCTGCACCATATCCTCCTCGACCACACGGCCCTGCACGTGCTGGTCAAAGAGATGAGTGCCAGCCTGCATGGCCACAGCGCGCAACTGCCTGACGCGGTGCAGTATCGCAACTACGTGGCCCAGGCCCGGCTCGGTGTCACCCAGGCCCAGCATGAAGCCTTCTTCAGCCAGATGCTGGGCGACATCGACGAGCCGACCCTGGCCTTCGGCTTGCAGGACGTGAATGGTGACGGCAGCGGCATCCATGAAGCGCGCCTGCCGCTGGAGCCTGCGCTCAACCTGGGCTTGCGCGAACAGGCGCGGCAACTGGGCGTGAGCACCGCGAGCCTGGTACATCTGGCCTGGGCCCAGGTGCTGGGCCAGGTGTCTGGCCAGCAGGAGGTGGTATTCGGCACCGTGTTGCTGGGCCGTATGCAGGGCGGTGAGGGCGCGGACCGGGCGCTGGGGATGTTTATCAATACCTTGCCGCTGCGGGTCAGCGTTGGCAGCGTCGGCGTGCAGGCCGGCGTGCGCGCCACCCATGCGCGCCTGGCGCAACTGCTCGGGCACGAACATGCCTCGTTGTCCCTGGCCCAGCGTTGCAGTGGCGTGCCGGGCTCGTTGCCGCTGTTCAGCACCTTGCTCAACTACCGGCACAGCGCAGCCGATGAAGCGCCGGGGGACAACCCCTTTGCCGCTTCCGGTATCGAGATTCTCAGCTCCGAAGAACGTAGCAACTATCCGCTGGTGCTCAACGTTGATGACCTGGGGAGTGGCTTTGCCCTGACGGTGCAAGGCGTCGCGCACCTGGATGTGCAACGCGTGGGTGAGTACATGCTCACCGCGTTGCGCCATGTGGTGAAGGCGCTGCAACATGCGCCGACCACGCCGCTGCAGGCGGTGTCGATCCTGCCGCCTTCCGAGCGTCATCAAGTGCTGGTGGGTTTCAACGCCACCGCCCGGCAATACCCCTCGCAACTTACTGTCTCGCAACTGTTTGAAGCCCAGGCGCTGGCTCGCCCTGAAGCGTCGGCGGCGGTGCAGGGCGAGCTGTCACTGAGCTACCGTGACCTCAATCGCCGTGCCAACCGCCTGGCCCATCATCTGATCAGCCAGGGGGTGCAGCCGGGCGAAAGCGTGGCAATTGCCTTGCCGCGTTGCCTGGATCTGCTGGTCTGCCAACTGGCGATCCTCAAGTGCGCTGCGGTGTATGTGCCGCTGGACGTCAACGCGCCTGTCGAACGCCAGGCTTTCATCGTCAAAGACAGCGGCGCACGCCATGTGCTGGACGACCTGGCGCAGTTGGATCTGGAGACGCAGTCGCCCGCTAATCCCGACCTGGCCCAATCCGCGCAGAGCGTTGCCTACATCCTCTACACCTCCGGTTCCACCGGGGCACCCAAGGGCGTGCAAGTGCCCCATCTCGCCATCTCGCGGCTGGTGCTGAACAACGGTTTTGCCGAATTCAATGCCCACGACCGGGTGGCCTTTGCTTCTAACCCGGCATTTGACGCCAGCACCCTCGAAGTGTGGGCACCGTTGCTCAATGGCGGTTGTGTGGTGGTGGTCGAGCAGGTGCAGTTGTTATCCCAAGCCGCGTTCGCCGAGCTGTTGCGGGAACAGACGGTCAGCGTGTTATGGATGACCGCCGGGCTATTTCATCAGTACGCCGATGCGTTGATGCCGGTGTTCCGCCAATTGCGCTACCTGATCGTCGGCGGCGACGTGCTTGACCCTCAGGTGATTGGCCGGGTACTCAAGCTCGGCAAACCCCAGCACCTGCTGAATGGGTATGGCCCGACCGAAGCCACCACGTTCTCCACCACGTTTGAGATCACCACGCTTGGCGAGGGCGCTATTCCGATTGGTCGACCGATTGCCAACGCTCAGGCCTATGTACTGGACGCGCGCCAGCAACCGCTGCCAGTGGGTGTGACCGGCGAGCTCTATATCGGCGGTGCGGGCGTTGCGAAAGGCTACTTGAACCTGCCTCAACTGAGCGCGGAAAAATTTGTCCCGAACCCATTCGGCGATGGCCAACTCTACCGCAGCGGTGATCTGGCCTGCTGGCGAGCCGACGGCAATTTGATGTATCTGGGGCGCAATGACCTGCAGGTGAAGATTCGTGGCTTTCGTATCGAACCCGGTGAAATCGAAGCGTGCCTGTGTGCCTGTGCTGGGATCAGGGACGTTGTGGTATCGGTTCGCGAAGACGAGCCTGGCCACAAACGGTTAGTGGCCTATTACACCGCCGACGCAACGTTGGATATCGCAACCCTGCGAGCTCATGTGCAAGGCCGGTTGCCCGATTACATGGTGCCTTCGGCTTATGTGTGGCTGGCGCAGTTGCCGCTCACCGCCAACGGCAAGCTCGACCGCAAGGCATTGCCGGCACCCGACCAGGCCGCCTTGATCAGCCGTGGCTACGAAGCCCCACAAGGCGAGGTGGAAAGCCTGCTGGCGCAGATCTGGCAGGACGTGCTCAAGCTTGAACGCGTGGGGCGCCATGATCACTTCTTCGAATTGGGCGGGCATTCGTTGCTGGCGGTCAGCCTGATCGAACGCATGCGCCAGGTGGGCCTGAGCGCCGATGTGCGCGTGTTGTTCAGCCAGCCAAGCCTGGCCGCGCTGGCGGCAGCCGTGGGCAGCGGCAGAGAAATCGTGGTGCCCGCCAATGGCATCCCCGCCGGCTGCATAAAGATCACACCGTCGATGCTGAGCCTGGTGCAACTCACCCCGCAGGCCATCGCGCACATTGTCGCCAGCGTGCCGGGTGGTGCAGCGAATATCCAGGATATCTACCCGCTGGCGCCGCTACAGGAAGGCATTCTCTACCACCACATCAGCGCCGAGCAGGGCGACCCGTACCTGCTGCAATCGCGCATGGCCTTTGACACTGCCGAGCGTCTGCACGGCTTTATGGGCACGCTGCAACAAGTGGTGGCGCGCCACGACATTCTGCGTACCGCTGTGGTGTGGGAAGGGCTCGAAAGCCCGGTGCAAGTGGTGTGGCGCACCGCCCAGTTGGGGGTGCACGAGGTGATGCTCGACCCGGGACACGGCGACGTGATGGCGCAACTGCATGAGCGTTTCGATGCGCGCCTCTACCGCCTGGACATTACCCAGGCGCCCTTGCTGCGCATGGTCTATGCCCAGGACCCGGCACACAACCGGGTCGCGGCGATCCTGCTGTTCCACCACCTGGCGCTGGACCACACCGCCATTGAAGTGGTTGGCCAGGAAATGCGTGCCTTCATGTTCAACCAGGCCCAGGACTTGCCCGCCGCCGCGCCGTTTCGCAACTATGTGGCCCAGGCGCGACTGGGCGTCAGTGTGGCGCAGCATGAGCAGTTTTTCCGCGACATGCTCGCCGAGGTCGACGAGCCCACCTTGCCGTTTGGCCTGCAGGATGTGCAGGGCGATGGTCGTGCAATCGAAGAAGCCGAGGTGCACCTGGAAGCGGGCCTGGCCCAGCGCGTACGCCAGCAGGCGCGCCAACTGGGCGTCAGCGCCGCCAGCCTGATGCACCTGGCCTGGGCCCAGGTGTTGGGCCTGGTCTCGGGCCGCGACGAGGTGGTGTTCGGCACGGTGCTGATGGGCCGTATGCAAGCCGGCGAGGGCGCAGACCGTGCGCTGGGGATGTTTATCAACACCTTGCCGCTGCGGGTCGATGTTGCAGCCGGCGCAGCGCAGGCGGTCAAAGCCACCCATGCCCGCTTGAGCGCCTTGCTCGGGCATGAGCATGCGTCACTGGCCCTGGCCCAGCGTTGCAGCGGAGTGCCGACCAGCACGCCGCTGTTCAGCGCCTTGCTCAATTACCGCCACAGCAACCCAGGCGAAATGGCCCGCGACGGCCACGGCATCTGGGAAGGCGTGCAACTGCTGGGCGGTGAAGAACGCAGCAACTACCCGCTGACCCTGAGCGTGGATGACCTGGGCGCAGGCTTTGGCCTGAGCGTGCTGGCCGTGCCGCAAATCGGCGCGCAACGCCTGTGCGACTACATGCTCAGCGCCGTGGAGCAATTGGTTGCCACCCTTGAGACGGCGCCCCACCGCGCGCTGCGCCAGTTACCGATTCTGCCCGCCGCAGAGCGCGACACGGTGCTGCGCGAGTTCAACGCCACTGCCCACGACTTCCCCCATGGCCAGACAGTGCACGGTGCGTTTGAGGTACAGGCCGAGCGCCAGCCCCATCGCATTGCCGTGCAGCAAGGCAGCGAGGCGCTGACGTATCAGCAGCTCAATCAACGGGCCAACCAGTTGGCTCATCACTTGCTGGAACTCGGCGTGCAAGCCGATGACCGCGTGGCACTGTGTTGCCGTCGCGGCCCGCAGATGCTGGTGGGGCTGTTGGGCATTCTCAAGGCTGGCGCGGGCTATGTGCCGATCGACCCGGCGTACCCCGCCGAGCGTATCGCCTACTTGTTGCAAGACAGCGCGCCCGTGGCGGTGCTGGCCGAGACCAGCACCCGGGACCTGCTGGGGTCCGTCGCCGTGGTCGATCTGCAGGACCCCAGTTGGCAGCGCCACGCCGTCAGCAATCCGCAACTGCCCGCCCTCACGCCCGCGCACCTGGCGTATGTGATCTACACCTCCGGCTCCACCGGCCAGCCCAAGGGCGTGATGGTGGAACACCGCACCGTGGAAAACCTGGTGCATTGGCACTGTGAGGCCTTTGGTCTGACAGCGGTAAGCCACACCAGCAGCGTGGCCGGCATGGGGTTTGATGCCATGGCCTGGGAAGTCTGGCCGGCCCTGTGCGTCGGCGCGACCCTGCACCTGCCACCCGCCGACATCGGCAACGAAAACATCGATGAACTGCTGGCCTGGTGGCTGGCACAGCCGTTGGACGTGAGTTTCCTGCCGACCCCGGTGGCCGAGTACGCGTTCAGCCTGCCCCAGCAGCACCCCACCTTGCGCATCCTGCTGATCGGCGGTGACCGCCTGCGTCAGTTCACCCTGGAGCGGCGCTTTGCGGTGGTCAACAACTACGGCCCCACCGAAGCCACGGTGGTTGCCACCTCCGGCCGCGTGCGGGCCGGGCAGGTGTTGCATATCGGCCGGCCCATCGCCAATACCACCAGCTACGTGCTGGATGCGCACCTGCGCCCGGTACCGGTGGGCGTGGCCGGTGAACTCTATGTGGGCGGCAGCGGCGTGGCGCGGGGTTACCTGAACCGTCCCGAGCTGACGGCCGAACGCTTCCTGCAAGACCCGTTCAACCCAGGGCGCATGTACCGCACCGGTGACCTGGTGCGTTGGCTGCCCGATGGCAACCTTGAATACCTGGGCCGTAACGACGACCAGGTAAAACTGCGCGGCGTGCGGGTTGAACTGGGTGAAATCGAAAGCCGCCTGGCGGCACTGGACGGCATCCGCGAGGCCGTGGTGCTGGTGCGCGAAGGCCGCCTGTTGGCCTGGTTCACCGAACAGCGCCCGCTGCAGATCGAGACCTTGCGTGCGCACCTGCAAGCCCAACTTCCCGAGGCGCTGGTGCCGGTCGCCTACATGCGGCTTGATCAGTTGCCCCTGACCGCCAACGGCAAACTGGACCGCAAGGCATTGCCAGAGCCAGACCAGTGCGCCTTGCTAAGCCGTGAATACCAAGCCCCCCAGGGAGACGTCGAAACCACCCTGGCGCGGCTGTGGGCCGAGGTGTTGCAGGTGGAGCACGTGGGTCGCCATGACCACTTCTTCGAACTGGGCGGCCATTCATTGCTGGCCGTCAGCCTCATCGAGCGCATGCGCCAGGCCGGCCTCAGCGCTGATGTGCGCGTGCTGTTCAGCCAGCCAACCCTGGCCGCGCTGGCCGCCGCTGTCGGCAGTGGCCGCGAAGTGCAGGTGCCGGCCAATCGCATCAGTGCCGGTTGCCAGCGCATCACCCCGGACATGCTGGCCCTGGTGGACCTCGATCAGTCGGCGATCGACCAGGTGGTGGCCCAGGTGCCTGGCGGCGCCGCCAACGTGCAGGACATTTACCCGCTGGCGCCGTTGCAGGAAGGGATTTTCTATCACTACCTCACGGCGGCGCAGGGCGATCCTTACCTGCTGCAATCACACCTGGCGTTTGACGGTGTCGAGCGCCTGCAGGCCTTTATGCGCGCACTGCAACAGGTGATCGACCGCCACGACATCCTGCGCACCGGGGTGGTGTGGGAGGGCCTGGCGCAACCGCTGCAAGTGGTGTGGCGCCAGGCGCAGTTGTGCGTACAGGAACTGCAACTGCAAGGCGACGTACTCGCCGGCCTGCACGAGCGGTTTGATGCGCGGCGGTATCGCCTGGAGATCAGCCAGGCGCCGCTGATCCGCTTGATGTACGCCCAGGACCCGGCCAACCAGCGTGTGGTGGCGGTGCTGCTCTATCACCATATCGTGTTGGACCACACCGCCTTCGACGTGGTGTTGCGCGAAATGCAGGGCCACCTGTTGGGCCACGCAGCGCCTACCGCCGCGCCAATGCCGTATCGCAACTATGTGGCCCAGGCCCGTTTGGGTGTCAGCGAACAGGAGCATGAACAGTTCTTCCGCCAGATGTTGGGCGATGTTGACGAACCGACGTTGCCGTTCGGCTGGCAGGACGTGCGCGGCGACGGCAATGCCATCGACGAACACACCCTGCAACTGGACAGCCAGCTCAACCGCCGCCTGCGCAGCCAGGCACGGCTGCTGGGGGTCAGTGCTGCCAGCCTGTTCCATCTGGCCTGGGCGCAGGTGTTGGCCGCGGTATCGGCGCGCCACACGGTGGTGTTCGGAACGGTGCTGGTAGGCCGTTTGCAAGGTGGCGAGGGCGCCGACCGCGCCCTGGGTGTGTTTATCAACACCTTGCCGCTGCGCCTGGATATCGACGACCAGGGCGCCCGCGCCGCCGTGCGGGCCACCCATGCGCGGCTGACCCAATTGCTCGGCCATGAACACGCCTCCCTGGCCTTGGCCCAGCGTTGCAGTGGCGTAGCGGCCCCGGCGCCCTTGTTCAGCTCGATGCTCAACTATCGCCATCGCGGCGCCGCCACCCGTTCGGCGGATGCGCAATTGGCATGGGAAGGCATGCAGACCTTGGTCAATGACGGGCGCACCAATTACCCGCTGACCTTGAACGTGGACGACCTGGGCGACGGCTACGCGTTCACCGCCCTGGCCCAGGTGGATGCACAACGGGTGTGCGGGTATATGCATAACGCGTTGAGCGGCCTGGTCGAGGCTCTTGAGCAGGCCCCGCACCAGGCGCTGAACCGCCTGCCGGTGCTGGGGCTGCAAGAGCGGCAACAACTGCTGGTGCAGTTCAACGCCACCGAGGTGAACTACAACCTCGACCAGACCCTGCACGGGTTGTTTGAAGCCCAGGTTGTACGTACCCCGCAGGCCGTGGCGGTGAACGCCGGCGAGCACACCTTGAGCTACCAGCAACTCAATGAACGCGCCAACCGCCTGGCCCATCACCTGCGTGACAGCGGTGTGCGCCCGGATGCACGGGTGGGCATCTGCGTCGAGCGCGGCCTGGACATGGTCGTCGGCCTGTTCGCCATCCTCAAGGCCGGCGGTGCCTATGTGCCGCTGGACCCGGCGTACCCGCCAGAGCGCATCGCCTACATGCTGCACGACAGCGCGCCGGTGGTGGTGCTGGCCCAAAGCGCCACCCGCACCCTGCTGGGGGACGTGGCGGTAGTCGACCTCGACCACAGCACCTGGCAGCACCAACCCGTCACCAACCCGCAAGTACCGGGCCTCATTGCCCAACACGCGGCCTATGTGATCTACACCTCCGGTTCCACCGGCCAACCCAAGGGCGTGATCAACGAACATGCGGGGGTGGTCAACCGCCTGTTGTGGATGCAGGACGCCTATAGCCTCATGGCCCACGATGCGGTGTTGCAGAAAACCCCGTTCAGCTTCGACGTGTCGGTGTGGGAGTTCTTCTGGCCGCTGTTCACCGGCGCGCGTCTGGTGATGGCGCGCCCTGAAGGGCACAAGGACCCGGTGTACCTGTGCGAGGTGATCGCGACGGAGCACATCACCACCTTGCACTTTGTGCCGTCGATGCTCGATGTATTCCTGGCCCACGGCGATGTCAGCCAGGCGGCGGGGTTGGTGCGGGTGATGTGCAGCGGCGAGGCCTTGCCGGGCAGCCTGGTGCGGCGTTTCAAGCAGCAGTTGCCGGGGATTGGTTTGTACAACCTGTATGGCCCCACTGAGGCGGCAGTGGACGTGACGGCCTGGAACTGCGCACGGCCTGAGGTGCCGGACAACACCCCGATCGGCAAGCCGATTGCCAACACCCGCCTGTATGTACTCGATGGGCAGTTACAGCCGGTGCCGTTGGGCGTGGTCGGTGAGCTGTTCATCGCCGGCGTGCAAGTGGCGCGGGGTTACCTGAACCGCCCTGAGCTGACCGCCGAGCGCTTCCTCGACGACCCGTTCACCCCTGGGCGCATGTACCGCACCGGTGACCTGGGCCGCTACTTGCCCGACGGCACGCTCGAGTACCTGGGGCGTAACGACGATCAGGTGAAGATCCGTGGCCTGCGCATCGAACTGGGAGAAATCCAGGCGCGCCTGATCGAGCATCCGGCGGTCAAGGACGCCGTGGTCGTCGCCCGTGACCAGCGCCTGGTCGCGTATTACACCGGCGCGCCCACCGATATCGAAAGCCTGCGCGCCCAACTGTTGCAGCACCTGCCTGACTTTATGGTGCCGGCGCTGTTCATGCACCTGGACGCCTTGCCCCTGAGCCCCAACGGCAAGCTCGACCGCAAGGCCCTGCCTGCACCCGGTATGGACGCGTTGCAGGTACGTGAGTACGCGGCGCCCGAAGGCGACACCGAGATCCTCCTGGCCCAGCTCTGGGCCGAGCTGCTCAAGGTAGAGCGGGTAGGACGCCACGACAACTTCTTTGAACTGGGCGGGCACTCGCTGCTGGCCGTGAGCTTGATCGGGCGCCTGCGCCAGGAAGGCATGGAAGCCGATGTGCGGGGCTTGTTCGAACAACCGACCCTGGCCGGCTACGCCGCAATGACCGAACGAATGGAGATCGTCCTGTGAACATCCTCGAGCTGCTGGCAACCCTGAAAACCAAGGATGTGCAACTGGCGCTCAAGGGCGAGCAGTTGTCGGTGAACGGCAACAAGCAAGCCTTGAGCGACCCGGCGATATTGGCCGCCTTGCATGAACACAAGCCGGCGCTGATCGAACTGATCAAGGCCGGTGAATACACCGCGACCAAGGCCGGTGAGGTGCAGGTGCCGGCCAATGGCATCCCGGCCAATGCCGAGCGTATCACCCCCGACATGCTGACCCTGTCGACCCTGAGCCAGGACGAGATCGAGCGCATTGTCGCCACGGTGCAGGGCGGCGTGGCGAATATCCAGGACATCTACCCGCTGGCGCCGTTGCAGGAAGGCATCCTGTTCCACCATGTCAGTGCCGAGCAGGGTGACCCCTATGTGATGCAGTCGCAGTTCGCCTTTGACAACCTTGCGCGTTTCGATGCATTTGCCCAGGCGCTGCAACGGGTGATGGACCGTCACGACATCCTGCGTACCGGGGTGGTCTGGGATGGCCTGACGCAACCCTCGCAAGTGGTGTGGCGCCAGGCACGCCTGCCGGTGCAAGCCTTGAGGCTGGACCCGGCCGACGGCGATATCGCCGCGCAACTGCATGACCTGTTTGATGCCCGCCACTATCGCCTCGACGTCACCCAGGCGCCGTTGCTGCGCCTGGTGCACGCTGAAGACCCGGCCAACCAGCGCATCGTCGCCATCCTGTTGTTCCATCACATGGCGCTCGACCACAGCGCCCTGGACGTGGTGTGCCACGAAATGCAGGCGTGCCTGTTGGGCCACGGCGCGGCCCTGGGCCAGGCCGTACCGTTTCGCAACTATGTGGCGCAGGCGCGGTTGGGGATCAGTGAGCAGGAGCACGAACGTTTCTTCCGGCAGATGCTCGGCGATATCAGCGAGCCCACCTTGCCGTTCGGTTTGCAGGACGTGCAAGGTGATGCGCGGGGTATCGCTGAAGTCAGCCTGCCATTGGCGCCGGCACTGGCCCAACGCTTGCGCGGGCAGGCGCGCCAACTGGGCGTGAGCGCCGCCAGCCTGTTTCACTTGGGTTGGGCCCAGGTGCTGGGGGTGTTGGCCGGCAAGGCCCAGGTGGTGTTCGGCACGGTGTTGATGGGGCGCATGCAGGGCAGCCATGACACCGACCGCGCCCTGGGCATTTTCATCAATACCTTGCCGTTTCGCGTGGACGTAGACGCCCAGGACGTACGCACCGCAGTCAAGGCCACCCACGCGCGCCTGACCACCTTGCTGCGCCATGAACACGCAGCCTTGGCCCTGGCCCAGCGTTGCAGTGGCGTGCTCGCGCCGACGCCGCTGTTCAGCGCGCTGCTCAACTATCGCCACAGCGCGCCCGCCGCCAGTGCCGAGGCGGTGTCGGCCTGGCACGGCATCACCGCACTGCGCGCCGAGGAGCGCACCAACTACCCGCTTACCCTGAGCGTGGACGACCTGGGTGAGGGCTTCGGCCTGAGTTTGCTGGCCAGCACCCTGGTTGACCCTCAGCGCGTCTGCGCCTACCTGCACACCGCGCTGGAAAACCTGGTGAGCGCACTGGAGCAGGCCCCCCATACCGCGCTAGACCAACTGTCGGTGGTGCCCGCGGCCGAACAACGCTTGCTGCTGGAGCAGTTCAACACCACCCAGACCGTTTTCCCCCAAGGCACCACCCTGCATGGCCGCGTCGAAGCCCAGGCTAGGCTCACGCCGGACGCGATTGCCGCTGTGCATCAGGGCCGGCAACTGACCTATGCCGAACTGAACCAGCAAGCCAACCTGCTGGCGCATCATCTGCTGGCGCTGGGGGTCAAGCCCGACGACCGCGTGGCCATTGTTGCGCGGCGCGGCCTCGACACCCTGGCCGGGTTGTTGGCGATTCTCAAGGCCGGCGCCGGTTATGTGCCGGTGGACCCGTCCCACCCGGCCGAGCGCCTCCACTATTTGCTCAGTGACAGCGCGCCAGTGGCGGTACTCACCCAGCATGCGTTGCTGACGCGCCTGCCGGTGCTGGAAGTGCCGGTGATCAACCTGGATCGCTTCACCTGGCAGCACCATTCGGCGAGCAACCCCACAATCGCCGTCGGCCCGACGAACCTCGCCTATGTGATCTACACCTCCGGCTCCACTGGCTTGCCCAAGGGGGTGATGGTGGAACACCACAGCGTCGCCAACCTGGTGGACTGGCATTGCAGCGCCTTCGACCTGCGCGCCGGGCGACATACCGCCAGTGTTGCCGGTTTCGGCTTTGACGCGATGGCCTGGGAAGTGTGGCCGGCGCTGTGTGTGGGCGCCACCTTGCACCTGCCACCGGCCCATGAGGGCGGCGAAGATATCGACGCACTGCTGGCCTGGTGGTGCGCGCAGCCACTGGATGTGAGCTTTCTGCCGACGCCGGTGGCGGAATACGCCTTCAGTCAGAACATCGAGCACCCGACCTTGCGCACCTTGCTGGTCGGTGGCGACCGCCTGCGCCAGTTCGGGCGGGCGCA
The DNA here is from genome assembly GCF_021609545.1 of Pseudomonas sp. PA-1-6B. NCBI lineage: Bacteria > Pseudomonadati > Pseudomonadota > Gammaproteobacteria > Pseudomonadales > Pseudomonadaceae > Pseudomonas > Pseudomonas sp. PA-1-6B. The sequence continues at coordinate 8,714 of NZ_WJZM01000012.1, read as the reverse complement.
GCGCTTTGAGCTGGTCAACAACTACGGGCCCACCGAAGCCACGGTGGTGGCCACTTCCGGCAAGGTCGAGGCGGGCCAGCCGTTGCATATCGGCAAGCCCATGGCCAATGCCAAGGTCTACGTGCTCGACCCACACCAGCGCCCGGTGCCGCTGGGAGTGGCGGGGGAGTTGTACGTGGGCGGCAAGGGCGTGGCACGCGGTTACCTCAACCGCCCGGAACTCACCGCCGAGCGTTTCGTGCGCGACCCGTTCAACGAAGGACGCATGTACCGCACCGGCGACCTGGTGCGCTGGCTGCCGGACGGCACACTCGATTACCTGGGGCGCAACGATGACCAGGTGAAAATCCGTGGCGTGCGCATCGAGCTGGGCGAAATCGAAACCCAGCTCAACCAACTGCCCGGCATCCTCGAAGCAGTGGCCGTGGTGAGTGAAGAACGGCTGGTGGCCTACTTCATCGAAAACCCACAACTGGACCCGCTGACGGTGGCCCAGATTCGCGCCCACCTGGTGGCGCATCTGCCGGACTACATGGTGCCCGTCGCGTTCATGAAGCTCGACGCACTGCCACTGACGGCCAATGGCAAGCTCGACCGCAAGGCCCTGCCGGCGCCGGACATGGCCGCAGTCTTTACCCGCGAGTACGCCGCGCCCCTGGGCGAAATCGAAACTGTGCTGGCGCAGATCTGGGCCGAGGTGTTGCAGGTGCAGCGCGTGGGGCGCTATGACCATTTCTTTGAGCTGGGAGGGCATTCGCTGCTGGCCATGCGCATGGTGTCCCAGGTGCGCCAGCGGCTGGGCGTCGAATTGGCGTTGGGCGACCTGTTTGCCAACGCCGAACTGGCGGCGGTCGCCGAGGTGCTGGCCCAGGCCGGTCGCAGCACCTTGCCGGATATCCTGCCGGCTAACCGTGATGAGGACGTGCCGCTATCCTTCGCTCAGCAACGCCTGTGGTTCCTGGCCTTGATGGAAGGGGCCAACACCGCCTACAACATTCCCATCGGTTTGCGGTTGCGCGGGCAGTTGCATGTGCAAGCGTTGCAACGGGCCCTGGCGCGCATTGTGGCGCGGCATGAAACCCTGCGCAGCCGCTTCGCCCAACAGGGTGAACAGGCCCAGGTGCTGGTCGTGCCGGCCGAAGAGGTGTTGGCGCTGCAAGTGCAGGACCTGCGTCGCCATCCGCAGCCGCAACAGGCCCTGGACGCGCTGATCCACGGCGAAGCCTCGGCACCGTTCGACCTTGAGCGCGGCCCGTTGCTGCGCGGGCGCCTGGTGGTGATGGCCGATGATCACCATGTGCTGTTGCTGACCCTGCACCATATCGTCTCCGACGGCTGGTCCATGGGCGTGCTGACCCGCGAGCTGATGGCGCTGTACCAGGCTTTCAGCCACGGCCACGCCGACCCGCTGCCGCCCTTGCCGATCCAGTACGCCGACTTTGCCGTGTGGCAACGCCTGTGGCTGAGCGGCGAGGTGCTGCAGCGCCAAAGCAGCTACTGGCAACAGGCGTTGGCCGGTGCGCCGGCGTTGCTGACCTTGCCCACCGACCGCCCGCGCCCGGCGCAGCAGGACTACGCTGGCAGCAGTGTCGAAGTGCGCCTGGATGAACGCCTCACCGCCGGGCTCAAGGCCTTGAGCCAACGCCATGGCACCACCTTGTACATGACCTTGATGAGCGCCTGGGCTTCACTGTTGGCCCGCTTGTCCGGGCAGCCCGAGTTGGTGGTCGGCACGCCGGTGGCCAACCGCATGCGCTCCGAAGTCGAAGGGCTGATTGGCCTGTTCGTCAACACCCTGGCGCTGCGTATCGACACCTCGGGCGAGCTGAGCACCGAGGCGTTGCTGGCGCGGGTCAAGGTGCTGACGCTGCAAGCCCAGGCCCATCAGGACTTGCCCTTCGAGCAGGTGGTGGAAATCACCCGGCCGCCGCGCAGCCTGGCCCACAGCCCGCTGTTCCAGACCCTGCTGAGCTGGCAGGACAGCAGCGCGCCGACCCTGGCCCTGGGCGACCTGGCCCTGGAGAGCATTGTCGAGAACAGTCATTTCGCCAAGTTCGACCTGTCGTTGAACCTGGGGGAAGTGCAGGGCAGCATCCTCGGTGCGCTGGAATACGCCGTGGCCCTGTTTGACGAATCGACGATGCAGCGTTACGTCGGCTATTTCACCCGCGTGTTGCAGGCCATGGTCGATAACGACCAGGCGGTGCTGGCGCAGGTGCCGCTGGTGGATGTGCGCGAGCGTCGGCAACTGCTGGTGGATTTCAACGCCACCGCCGTTGAGTACAACCTCGACCAGACCCTGCACGGCCTGTTTGAAGCCCAGGTACTGCGTACACCCCAGGCCATTGCCCTGAAGGCGGGCGCGCAGCAACTGAGCTATGCCGAACTGAACGCGCGCGCCAACCAACTGGCCCATCACCTGCAAGCCCTGGGTGTGCAGCCCCAGGCGCGGGTGGCGATCTGCGTGGAGCGTGGCCTGGACATGGTCATCGGCCTGTACGCGATCCTCAAGGCCGGCGCCGCCTATGTGCCGCTGGACCCGGCCTACCCGTTGGAACGCATCGCCTACATGCTCCACGACAGCGCGCCGACGGTAGTGCTGGGCCAGTCCAGCACCCTTGGGTTGCTGGGCGAGGTGCCGGTGGTCAACCTGGATTCGCCCACCTGGCAGCACCAGCCCACCCATAACCCGCAGGCGGCCAGCGTGGCGGCCTACGTGATCTACACCTCCGGTTCCACCGGCCAGCCCAAGGGCGTGATCAACGAACACCCTGGGGTGGTCAACCGCCTGCTGTGGATGCAAGACGAATACGCGTTGACCGCCAGCGATACGGTCTTGCAGAAAACCCCGTTCAGCTTCGACGTGTCGGTGTGGGAGTTCTTCTGGCCGCTGTTCACCGGCGCACGCCTGGTCATGGCTCGCCCTGGTGGGCATAAAGACCCTGACTACCTGTGCCAGGTGATCGAGGCCGAGGGGGTCACGACGCTGCATTTTGTGCCGTCGATGCTCGACGTGTTCCTGGCCCATGGCGATGTCAGCCAGGCCGCCGGGCTGGTGCGGGTGATGTGCAGTGGCGAAGCCCTGCCGGGCAGCCTGGTACGGCGCTTCAAACAGCAATTGCCGGGGGTTGGCTTGTACAACCTGTATGGCCCCACCGAAGCGGCGGTGGATGTCACCGCGTGGGACTGCGCAGGCGCTGTGGTGCCGGATAACACCCCCATCGGCAAGCCGATTGCCAATACGCGCCTGTATGTACTGGACGAGCAGTTGCAGCCGGTGCCGTTGGGGGTGGTCGGTGAATTGTTCATCGCCGGCGTGCAGGTGGCGCGGGGTTACCTCAACCGTCCCGAGCTGACCGCCGAACGCTTCCTCGACGACCCGTTTACCCCGGGGCGTATGTACCGCACCGGTGACGTGGGTCGCTACTTGCCCGACGGCATTCTCGAGTACCTGGGGCGCAATGATGACCAGGTGAAGATTCGTGGCCTGCGCATCGAACTGGGGGAAATCCAGGCGCGCCTGACCGAGCATCCAGCGGTGCAGGAAGCCGCCGTGATTGCCCGCGAGCAGCGCCTGATCGCCTACTACACCGGCGTGCCGAGCGACGTCGAAAGCCTGCGCGCCCACCTGCTGCAACACCTGCCGGAATTCATGCTGCCGACGAGCTTTGTGCACCTTCAGGCGCTGCCGCTGAGCCCCAACGGCAAGCTCGACCGCAAGGCGCTGCCGGCGCCGGGCCTGGACGCGTCGAGCGTGCGCGACTATGAAGCGCCCGTGGGTGATACAGAAATCACCCTGGCCGCACTGTGGGCCGAATTGCTCAACGTGGAGCGCGTGGGCCGGCATGACAATTTCTTTGAATTGGGTGGCCACTCATTGCTGGCAGTCAGCCTGATCGGGCGCATGCGCCGCCTGGGCTTGTCGGCGGATGTGAAAGTGCTGTTTGGCCAACCGACCTTGTCCGCCCTGGCTGCGGCCTTGGGCGGTGGGCGTGAAGTGGCGGTGCCGGCCAATCGTATCGCGGCCGATTGCACCCGGATTACGCCGGACATGCTTGCGCTGATCACCCTGGACCCCGCTGCCATCGAGCGCATCGTCGCCAGCATCCCCGGCGGCGCGGCGAATGTGCAGGATATTTATCCGCTGGCACCCTTGCAGGCCGGCATCCTGTATCAGCATCGCGCCGTGCAAGGTGACGACGCCTATGTGCTGCAGGCGCAGTTTGCCTTCGACAGCCGCCTGCGCCTGGACGCCTTTGCCCAAGCCTTGCAGGCGGTGATTCAGCGCCATGACATCCTGCGTTCATCCTTCCACTGGGACGGGTTGGAGGAGCCGGTGCAGGTGGTGTGGCGCACCGCCTCATTACGGGTTGAAAACGGCTCGGTGCCGCCACACCTGGACCTCGCCCAGGCACCCTTGATGCGCCTGGTGTATGCCGAGGAGTCGCAGCGGGTGGTGGCGACGTTGCTGTTCCACCATCTGGTGATGGACCACATCGCGTTGGACATCCTGCAACACGAAATGCAGGCCTTCCTGTTGGGCACGCAAGACACCTTGGCCGCACCCGTGCCGTACCGCAACTACGTGGCCCAGACTCGTCTGGGCGCTGAGGACCACGAGCCGTTTTTCCGCGAAATGCTCGCTGAGGTCGACGAACCCACCGACGTACCGCACCTGGGTGCCGATGAGCGCGTGAAGGTGAGTCTCGACCTGGGGTTGAGTCGGCGCCTGCGCCACCAGGCGCGTCAAGCGGGAGTCAGCGCCGCCAGCCTCATGCACCTGGCCTGGGCCCATGTGCTGGGCACGGTCTGCGCTCGTGAACAGGTGGTGTTCGGCACGGTGATGCTCGGTCGCCTGCAAGGCGGCGAAGGTGCCGAGCGCGCCATGGGGGTGTTTATCAATACCTTGCCGCTGCGAGTCGATCTGGGTGAACACCCGGTACTGACCGCGCTGCGTGCCACCCATGGGCGCCTGACCCAACTGCTCAGCCATGAACACGCGCCTTTGGCGCTGGCCCAGCGTTGCAGCGGCGTACCCATGGCCACGCCGTTGTTCAGCGTGCTGTTCAACTACCGCCACAGTGCGCCCCAGGCCGGGGGCGTGGCCGAGGCGTGGCAGGGGATCGAGGTGCTCAAGACCGAGGAACACACCCACTACGGCGTGTCGGTGAGCGTGGATGACCTGGGTGAAGGTTTCAGCCTCACGGCCATGGGGCAGGGGGCCCGACGCTTGGGCGACTACCTGCATAACGCCTTGGTGCAGGTGGTGCAGGCACTGGAAGAGCGCAGCGACATCGCCCTCAGTTGCTTGCCGATCCTGCCCCTGGCTGAACGTCAGCAATTGCTTGAGGGCTTCAACGCTACGGCCCGCGTGTTCCCCCGTGAACACAGCGTGCAGCAGGTGTTCGAAGCCCAGGCGCAGGCGCGCCCCGACGCGGTGGCGGTGCTGCACGGCGAACAACGGATAAGCTATGGCGAACTCAACCGCCGCGCCAACCGCCTGGCCCATCACCTGCTCGGCCTGGGTGTGTGCCCCGGCGATAACGTGGCGATCCTGCTGCCACGCTCGGTGGCGTTGCTGGTCAGCCAACTGGCGATTCTCAAATGCGCCGCCGCCTATGTGCCGCTGGACATCAGCGCGCCGGCCGAACGCCAGGGCTTCATGCTGCAAGACAGCGGCGCGGCCTGGCTGTTGACCGGTAGCGACTGCAGCGTGGAGAGCGCGGCGCAGCGCCTGGACCTGGACACCCTGGCCCTTGACTCACACCCCGACCACAACCCGGGCCTGCCGCAATCCTCGCAGAGTGTGGCGTACATCATGTACACCTCCGGCTCCACTGGCATGCCCAAAGGCGTATTGGTGCCTCACCGTGGCATCACGCGTCTGGTGCTCAACAACGGCTACGCCGATTTCAATCCCAATGACTGCGTGGCCTTCGCCTCGAACCCGGCCTTCGATGCCAGCACCATGGACGTCTGGGGGCCGTTGCTCAACGGCGGTCAGGTGCAGGTGATCGACCACGCCACCTTGCTCGACCCGCTGGCGTTCGGCGCGGCACTCAAGGGCGCGACGGTGCTGTTCGTTACCACGGCGCTGTTCAACCAGTATGTGCAACTGATTCCCCAGGCCCTGGCCGGCTTGCGTATTTTGCTGTGCGGCGGCGAGCGTGCCGACCCGGCGGCGTTCCGCAACCTGCTTGCGCTGGCTCCGGGGCTGCGCCTGGTGCATTGCTACGGGCCGACCGAAACCACCACCTACGCCACCACTTTTGAAGTGCGCGCCATTGCCACTCAAGCCGACAGCGTGCCGGTAGGGCGACCCATTTCCAACACGCAGGTCTACGTGCTGGATGCGCAGTTGCACCTGCTGCCCCTGGGGGTGACCGGCGAAATCTGCATCGGCGGCGACGGTGTCGCCCAGGGCTACCTGAACCGCCCTGAATTGACGGCGGAAAAGTTCGTGCAGAACCCGTTCAATCCAGGCGCCTTGCTGTACCGCACCGGCGACCTCGGACGCTGGACCGCAGACGGCCTGCTGGAGTGCATCGGGCGCAATGACGATCAAGTGAAGATCCGTGGCTTTCGCATTGAGCTGGGTGAGATCGAAGCACGCTTGGCGACATTCTCCGGAATCCGCGAGGGGGTGGTGCTGGCCCGCGAAGACGTGCCGGGGGACAAACGCCTGGTGGCCTATTTCACCTGGGCGGGCGAGCCGGTCGGCATCGAGCCGGTGCGTGCTTATCTGCAGGCGCATTTGCCGGCCTACATGGTGCCGTCGGCCTTTGTGATCCTTGAGCAACTGCCGTTGACGGCCAATGGCAAGGTCGATCGCAAAGCCTTGCCGGTACCGACGTGGGACGCTTCGGCCAGCGGCACATTTGAAGCACCGGTCGATGCACTGGAGCAGACCTTGGCCCAGCTGTGGGCCGAGGTATTGAAGCTTGAGCAGGTGGGGCGCCATGACAGTTTCTTCGAACTGGGCGGGCATTCCTTGTTGGCAATTCGCCTGGTCAATCGGCTGGACGAGGCCGGGTTGCCAGTGTCGCTGGCCGAGCTGTTCGAGCATGCCAGCGTGGCCTCGGTCGCGGCGCTGCTGCGCCTGCGCGGTGATGACGTGCTACCTGAGGCGGCGGTGATTACGGTGCGCAGCCGTGGGTCGCAGGCACCGTTATTCCTGGTGCATGAGTTCAGTGGCATGGATGTGTACTTCCCGGCGCTGGGCCAGCACCTGCCTGGCGATTACCCGATATATGGCCTGCCGGGCCTGGCCCTGGGCGAGGCGCATCTGGACAGCATGGAAGGCCTGGCCGCGCGCATGGTCGGGCTGATTCGCCAGATCCAGCCCCACGGTCCTTACCGGCTGGCGGGGTGGTCCTTTGGGGGTGTGCTGGCCTATGAAGTTGCCATGCAGTTGCTGGGGCAGGATGAGGCCGTGGCGTTTCTGGGCTTGATCGACAGCTACGTGCCGCGCATGACCGACCAGGGCAAGTCACGCTGGAGCGGGCCGGATGCCCTCAAGCGGCATTTGTTGTTGCAGTGCACGGCCTATTGGAAGGCACAGGGAGGTGTGGATGAACTGGCGAACCTGGAACAACTGGAGGCAGGCCTTGGACAGCTGGACTTTGCGGCTCTGCTGCAACGCTGTCGCGATCAAGGTTTGCTATACGCGCAAATGGCAGCGGCGACGGACGCCGACCTGCTGAGCTTTTTGCAACGGGAAGTCGGCCATGGGCATGCCCTGGCCCACTACAGCCTGTTCCCGCTGCCGATTCCGGTGCACCTGTTCAGCGCCGAGCAGCGGCCTACCGAACTGTCGCGGCGCAGTGCCGCGCTGGGTTGGGACACCGCCCTGGCGCCTGGGCAACTGCGCCAGGTGCAGGTCCCGGGGGATCACCAGAGCATGATGCAGGCGCCGCATATCCAGAGCCTTGGGCAGGCCATGAGCCGAGCGCTGGCGGCGAGTACTCCGGCGAGCTGCGCGGCGCACTCACCCTTGCTGCGTATCCAGAGCGGGCGCGCCGGTTATGCGCCGGTGTTCTGCGTACCAGGCGCGGGAGACAGCGTCACCGGCTTTGTGGGTTTGAGCGAAGCGCTGGGACGTGACTGGCCGCTGTATGGCTTGCAGCCGCGGGGGCTGGATGGCGAGGCGGTGCCCCATAGCCAGGTGGAAGCGGCGGCCCAGTGTTACCTGGCGGCGCTGGAACAGGAGTGCCCCGAGGGGCCGGTGCATCTGGTGGGGCATTCGTTCGGCGGCTGGGTGGCACTGGAAATGGCGCTGCGCTTGCAGGCAATGGGGCGTGAGGTGGGGTCGTTGACGGTGATCGACAGCGAGTCGCCGGGGCGTGCGGGCAAGGCATATACCTCGACGGCGGCGTTGTTGCGGTTGATCGAGGCGATGCAGTTGGCGGCTGGGAAGTCACTGGGGATTGATCCTGTGGACTTTGCCGGGCGCGATGAGGTGGCGCAGCGACAAGCGTTGCATGGGGGAATGGTGAGTGTGGGGTTGTTGCCGGCGCGTGCGGCGCTGGAGGCGATGGATGGACCGGCGCGCACTTACGCGGCGGCGTTGCGCACGGTGTATCAGCCGCAAGGGCGGTATGACGGGGTGGTGCGCCTGGTGTTGGCGCAGGACCCGGCGTTGGATTCGGCGGGGAACCAGCGTGAGCAGGGGGTGATGATCGAGGGGTGGCGAGGGCAGGGCGGTGGGTTGGAGG
>NZ_WJZM01000118.1:0-1954 GCF_021609545.1 Pseudomonas sp. PA-1-6B | reverse complement strand
ACAACCCGGCCGGCAACCTGCTGATGCAAGACCGCCCCGGCCCGGACATCGTCGCGGCGAATCGTCTGATGATCCAGGGCGACCGCCATTACGACTACGACGCCTTCGGCAACCTCATCCGCGAACGCCGCGGCAAGGGCCAGCAACTCGTCACTGAGTATCGCTACGACTGCCAGCATCGGTTGGTCGGGGTTACAACGCCCAACGGCCAAACCGCCAGCTATCGCTATGACCCATTTGGACGCCGCATCAGCAAAACCGTGGACGACAAAACCACCGAGTTTTTCTGGCAAGGCGACAAGCTGATAGCCGAACATCACACAGAGCGCCATCGCAGCTACCTCTACGAACCCGACAGCTTCCGCCCCTTGGCCCTGTTGGAAGGTTTCGGCCCAAAAGAAACCACGCCCTACCACTACCAACTCGACCACCTCGGCACTCCGCAAGAACTGACCGACACCGAAGGCGAAATCGTCTGGTCCGCCCACTACCGCGCCTACGGCCAGATCGCCCGGCTCGACGTAGGCAAAATCGACAACCCGCTGCGGTTTCAAGGGCAGTATTTCGATGCGGAAAGCGGCCTGCACTACAACCGCCATCGCTACTACAATCCGGATATTGGTCGCTACCTGACACCGGACCCGGTGAAGTTGGCGGGCGGGATCAATGGGTACCGGTACGTGCCCAATCCCACGGGGTGGGTGGATCCGCTAGGCCTAAATACATGCCCCGGTAGCAATGGGTGTAAGCCAACAACCTCACAAGATAATCCAATTGAGAAGGCACGGGTTGATGAGGGACAACCGTCAGCACCTCAGACGGCTGGTGAGCAGCGACGGGCTAAGATAGAGGAGCTAAGTGAGGCGAATGCGAAGCGTCGAATTTTGGAGTATGAAGAAAGGTACGACATGCATATGGTTGGCAAGCATGGACCAGAAGTTGACTCATCTAAAGTGAGCCAGCGCTCAATAGATGGGAAAGATCCAATAACGGGCAAATTACCGCCTAAGAAAAAAGGGACTCCCAGTTCACAATTCAACAGTTGGAAGCTTCAACTTCAAGCATGGACTAAAGCAACATCAAGGGTTGAACGAGGGCTTTCGCGCTATACCGGAATAGATGGCAACAAGAATGATATTGTCCAACTAGAACTGCCAGGTGCTGGACGTGGTTACAGACCAAACAAGACGGATCCGAACCATCCACATTTCAACCCTTCAATGAATGGTGCCGAAATGAAGTTTCGTAAAGACGGCACGCCTTTTACCCTGTTCCCGATTAAGGAGTGAAAATGCTATTTCATCCATCCTCCGAGCACATCCCTTTCGACGCAAGCCTGCGCTATTTCGTAGGAATTTTTGACATTTACGACAGAGAAGAAACAAAGGGAGAAGAACTGCATGCCTACAACCCTAACAACCAAAAAGATCGAGAAATTTTGATCCTAAGATACTGCTTGGATCCTTACAACGAATTCTCCCACCGCCACAAATATAAACTGATGGAAAACTTGTCCTTAGCTTTAAATACTGAAAATTTTGATTTTAGCTCTTTCTTTGAAGACGACCCCGATGAGTATTCAACGATGGCCTGGGACGAAACAGAAATAGACGACCCCCGAGGCTTCTTTGCGGACATCTATCGGCTAGCCAACGAGGTCTGGAAAGACGACCTCCAAAAAGCCAGCCTCGAAGACCCTTCCACATGGTGACTAACCCCAACGCCCGTCAGTCAAGCAAACACAACGCTCAAATCAACAAAGATCAAATGTGGGAGCTGGCTTGCCTGCGAAAGCGGTAGTGCAGTAACACATGCAGCGACTGACACACTGAAGTGCGCCCCAAAAGTTGGACAGCTGTTGGTTAGGTTACAGCGGACCGAGTTCTGTACGCTACAGGGCTCAGTCCGCCAAGCTTCGTTTTGATTCGCTTATGGTTGTAGTAATGGATGTACT
>NZ_WJZM01000117.1:0-2023 GCF_021609545.1 Pseudomonas sp. PA-1-6B | reverse complement strand
CGGATCCGCAGGGTAAGCCCTACCATGAATCTCGCACCTTCAACGAGCAGGAATACGAGCAACTGCGCAAGCATTTCATGACCCGTGAATTGGCGACTCTGCCGCCGTTCAGTTCGTTCAAGAGTGGTAATACCATTGGGCGGGTGGTGGGTGAGACGGTGCCGGCTCAGGTGTCGCTCAGCGAAGCCAATCCACCGATTGAGGCTGAAACGGAAGAAGAAGGCATCACTGGCGAACAGATCCTGGATGGCATCCAGCTGGGCTTGGATGTGTTTGGCCTGATCCCCGTGGTCGGGGAAGTGGCCGATATTGCGAGCGGTATCATTAGCCTTTTTCGCGGGGACTACGTGGGCGCAGGTCTCTCGCTGCTCTCGGCGATTCCTTTTGTCGGCTATGCAGGCACCGCTGGTAAAGCCGCACGATACGGTTCGAAGATGGCTGAGGCGTCGGGCAAAGCGGGTAAGGAGGTTGTTGACAAAACGGCGAAAAGAACCGAAGAAGCTACCGAACTATTACCTAAGAAGACCAATCCCGAATTAGATACTCCATCTAATTCTAATGATGGTTTTAAAGCCACCCCAAGAGAGAAGTCTGCAAGGGAAATGTTTTTAGGGCGAACTCCAGGCAAGAGTTCAAAAACAGGGCGCGAAGTCCAAGACCGAATGCGGGCCGAAGGAAAACTACGGGAGAACCCAATTACAGGTAAAACAGAGTTCCAAGCCTCCGACAAAAATTGGTATGATCTTAGCAAGGCCGACATGGCCCACAAAACAGATGCTGTCACATGGTGGAACACTAGTGGCAGACATCTAGGAGCGAAGAGTAAAGAAGTCAGAGAATGGATGCTAGATAGCAAAAATTATGAACTAGACCATTACAGCATCAATAGGTCGACAGGTGCAAAGCTTGGACAAACTTACAAACCTCCAACAAAGTAGGTACATGATGGAACCCACACTGACGCCAGAGCAGATTGAAAAAATTAGCAACCTTTCAAAAGAAGGACGTGAATACTGGAAAAAAAATCAGCTAAGTGAAGCCGAATCTTGTTTTTTAAGAGCTTGGGGGATTATGCAATCCCCAACATTGACACTTGACTATTCTCAAAGTATCGCCAGAGGTCTCGTTGCTTTTTTCAAAGAAACTAAACAATACGAAAAAGCTATAAGCTGGCTAACCGTGATGCACGATTTATATACTCCAAAGCCTAGCGACTACGTTGAATTTATTGCGGCCACGGTCTATTTTGATGCAGGAAAAACTTCTGCCGCATACGAAATTTTTGACAAGCAATATAAAAAATATGGAAAAAGACCTTTTACAGACGAAGATAAAAAATATCTAAACTTCTACCTCACACAAAAAAAATGTAAAAAAATGAAATGAATCTACCTGACAGAATTTACGAAAGCATCACCCTCTTATCTGAGGAAGGAAATGCCCTTTATGACGATTCGGCATTTGAAGGGGCTATTTCAAAGTGGTCACAAGCACTAAATTTACTACCCACACCGCAAGCATCCTGGGAAGCCTTCACATGGCTTTCTGCCTCAATAGGTGACGCTTTTTTTCAGCTTGCACAGTACCCTAAAAGCCTTGAAAACCTGAAGGATGCACTCAATGGCCCTGATGGGCTAGACAACTCATTCATTCACTACAGAATTGGACAATGTCAAACGCTATTAGGCTTCGATGATGAGGCAATTACTTCGCTGCTAAAAGCTTACATGTTAGATGGGGATGCTGTTTTCAAAACCGATCCGGGTGGTGAAGTTTACCTCCAAAAGTTGAAGGCCCAACACTTGATTGACGACTGATTCGCGACGCGACCCAATTTCAAACTGACGGCGTCGCATTGCGGGGCGTCCCTTTGAAGTGGGCACCCCGGCGCTCTATGTCCACGGCCTGGTCAGCCTGTTCCAACAGGGCGACACCGGCTTTCGCCGCACCCGCTACACCGCCGTAGTCGAGCCGACCCTGGCGCGTTTCAACCTGCGCTCCAACTGGCGCATCTTCCAGGCCC
>NZ_WJZM01000116.1:0-2050 GCF_021609545.1 Pseudomonas sp. PA-1-6B | reverse complement strand
TAATCCGCCAGTGATTTGGGGGGCCGCCGCCACGCGCCATCCATGGCGCGGGGCGGCTAAACCGGCATCCCTGCCGGTTTACCCCCCAAATCCCTGTCGAATTCCGGCCAGCGTGGTTTAACGGGGCACCTGAGATCAAGATCACAAGCAGATCAAGAGCGACTCGCTTCGCATCGTGGTTACCGTCGGCTGCTACAGCCTACAAAGTTGTTTAGATACCTATGCTGCGATGGCATCAACTCGGTGTTTCAGTTGCACCGAGTCATGAGCATCGCAGGCAAGCCAGCTCCCACACTTGAGTGTATCGGCCTCAGGGCTTTGCCATCACGGCGGTAAACAGTGGGGACTCAAGGAACCGCTGTAACCAAACCTGCAAACGCTGATACGGCGTCCCCGCAAACCACTCCCGATCTACATGAGCAAACTGCCGCACAAACGGCGCCAGTGCCGCATCCGCCAGGCTCAGGTGTTCGGCGAGCAAGTACTCACGCTCCGCCAGCAAGCCTTCCAGCTTCTGCAAGAACACCTCACCCTCGTCCCGATAATGCTCCATCGGCTGCTCCGGGTAGCGCTCGGCATACTTGTATCGATTCAAGTGATGCTTGAACACCTGATCATTCTCGGCAATCAACGCCGGCACCGCAGGGTCACCTTGCAGCAGCCAATCATTGCGCCAGCGCCCATTGCATGATCTCCAGGCTCTCCTCGATCACTCGACCTTCGACACTCAACACCGGCACCGTACCTTTGGAAATACGGGGCAGATTTATTTAAATAGTAAATCTGCCCGATCTGGCGCTCTTTCAACGATCAATACGGGCCAGCGTAATACTGTGCTGGTACCAAGGGATAGGTCACCCCCACCCAGTATCAATCAAACGACTTCCAGGTAAGAACTCTGCACCGCCCCCGCCAACTCCCGCACGCCCTCAATAAACTCCGTCAACCGCCTATGCAACCCATCCTCCAGAATCTCATCAATCCCCGTATACCGCAGCCGCGCTTCAAACTCGGCAGCCAAGCGCTGCGCCGTGCGCCCATAACTACCCGGCAGATCCGCGAGAATATGGCTCAACTCCTCGATACACGCATGCAGCGAGCGCGGCACGTCACTGCGCAACAGCAGCAGTTCCGACACCGAGCGGGCATTCAAGGCATTGGGATACAGCTCGGTATACGCCTCGAATGACGACAACGCGCGGAGCAGGGCGCTCCACTGGTAATAGCCGCGGGCCGACAGGTCGCTGACTTCTTCGGACTCTTCGCCGAACATCTCGTAGCGTGCATCCAGCAGGCGCAGGGTGTTGTCGGCGCGTTCGACAAAGGTGCCGAGGCGGATGAAGCGGTAGGCGTCATTGCGCATGATGGTCCCGGAGGTGGCGCCACGGAACAGGTGCGAACGTTGTTTGACCCAGTCACAGAAGTGGCTGATGCCATGTCGCGCCAGGCCGCCGGCGGCAATGCTGCGCATTTCCAGCCAGGTGGCATTGAGGTTTTCCCACATGTCGGCGGTGATGCGTCCGCGCACGGCGTGGGCATTGCCCCGGGCGGCGCGCAGGCAGTTGTAGATGCTCGCCGGGTTTTCTTCGTCGAGGGCGAAGAAGTGCAGCATGCGCTCGGCATCCAGGGTGTGGTGGCGTTCCAGGTAGCTGTCCAGAGTGCCGCTGCTGAGCAACGACATCGCCAACTCATCCAGACCATCGCTGCGCCCGGCCTGGGGCATCAAGGACAGCGAATAACTGACTTCCAGCATGCGTGCCAGGTTCTCGGCGCGCTCCAGGTAACGGGACATCCAATACAGATCTGCAGCGGTTCTACTCAACATACTCAGCCCTCCACCACCCAGGTGTCCTTGGTTCCGCCGCCTTGCGACGAGTTCACGACCAGCGAGCCTTCCTTCAGCGCCACGCGGGTCAAGCCGCCGGGCACCAGGCGGGTTTCCTTGCCAGAGAGTACGAACGGGCGCAGGTCGATATGCCGGGGCGCAATGCCGTTTTCGACGAAGGTCGGGCAGGTGGACAGGCTCAGGGTGGGTTGGGCGATGTAGGCA
>NZ_WJZM01000115.1:0-2255 GCF_021609545.1 Pseudomonas sp. PA-1-6B | reverse complement strand
GGCTTCGGGCAGTTGGTAATGACAATAACGAGAATAGAGTATCTACAACCATGGCATTACTGACGGAACACGAGCAGCGCCAAGTCGCCGAAGCGATCGCCCGGGTCGAGAAAACCACCGACGCGGAGTTGGTCACTGTGCTGGCGGCGCGCGCCGACGACTACGCCTATATTCCGTTGCTGTGGGCGAGCTTGATCGCGTTGGTGGTGCCGGGCGTGGTGCATTACCTGTCGGGCTACCTGACCATGTACACCTTGCTGGTGGCGCAGTGGGCGACGTTCATTGTGCTGTGCCTGGTGTTCCGTTTGCCTAAGGTCACTACCCGGCTGATTCCGCGTTCGGTACGCCACTGGCGTGCCTCCAACCTGGCGCGGCGGCAGTTTCTGGAGCAGAACCTGCACCACACGGTGGGCAGCACCGGGGTGCTGATTTTTGTCAGCGAGGCCGAGCGTTATGTGGAGATCCTGGTGGATGACGGGATTTCCAAGCGCTTGGATGACAGCAATTGGGACGCTATTGTCCAGGCGTTTACCCAGCAAGTTAAACAGGGGCAGACGCTGGCTGGGTTCATCGCCTGCGTTGAAGCTTGTGGCGAGTTGCTCAAGGTGCATGTGCCCGTTACCCAAACCCGCAACGAACTGCCCAATCGCCTGGTCGTACTCGAATAACTGGAACACCCTAAACCGAAAAATTGTGGGAGCGGGCTTGCTCGCGAAGGCGGTGTTTCAGTCCCCGTTGTATTTGACTGATACACCGCCTTCGCGAGCAAGCCCGCTCCCACAGGGTGTTCGAGGTTGTCCAATTCAATTACCGTTGATCAAATAACCCCGTGCCCTGAACCCCCATCCCGCCTAAAATGCCCGGCATTCTTTACCCGAGGCGTTTTTGTTCATGTCCGTCACCGCTCAACCTGCCCGCCCTGCGCCGGATCATCATGCCCAGTTCATCGAACTGTTGAGCGCAAGCTTGGCCCAGAACGCTTTTATCAAGCTGGTGATGGCCAAGTACGTTGGTGAGGAAGCCGAGTTGCAGCGGCTGATCATCAAGCCGGTGGTGGTCAAGGACCAGCCATGCCTGTCGTTCGTCTATCGCTACAAGACCCGCGACATCACCAAGAACTTCCCCTTGGCCGACGGCGTGGCGGCGATCGGCGAGCTGTTGCCCAGCTCGTTCAAGAACGCGCACTTGCTGGCGCTGACCGACGAAGCCCAGTTGGAATACAGCAAGAAGAACAAAAGTTCGCTGTTCAAAAGCAAACCGCAGCAACTGCGCGAAGCGCCTTCGGCCGAGCATAACCGTGAAAAAAATCGCTTCCTCGACCTGAGCCGGCCGTTTCTCGCCGACCTGGGCGTGACCGACGCCAAGCAGGCGCTGATCCCCTCGATGTCGCGCAAGTGGAAGCAGATCAACAAGTTCATCGAAGTGTTCAGTCATGCGCTGACGTCGTCGCCGTTGCAGCTCGACCGCCCGGTGCGTGTCGCCGATTTCGGCTCGGGCAAGGGCTACCTGACCTTCGCCATTCACGATTACCTGCGCAATACCCTCAAGGCCGAGGGCGAGGTCACCGGTGTCGAGTTGCGTGAAGACATGGTCACCCTCTGCAACAGCGCCGCCGCACGCCTGGAGCACCCGGGGCTGGTGTTCAAATGCGGCGATGTGCGCAGCGTGGCGCCCAGTGAGCTGGACGTGATGATTGCCTTGCATGCCTGCGACATCGCCACCGACTACGCGATCCACACCGGCATCCGTTCCGGTGCGTCGATCATCATGTGCTCGCCGTGCTGCCACAAACAGATCCGCCTGCAGATCCAGAGCCCGGCGTTGCTCAAGCCGATGCTGCAATACGGCCTGCACCTGGGCCAGCAGGCGGAAATGGTTACCGACAGCCTGCGCGCATTGTTCCTTGAAGCCTGTGGCTATGAGACCAAGGTGTTCGAGTTCATCTCGCTGGAACACACCAACAAGAACAAGATGATCCTGGCGGTCAAACGTGCCGAGCCTGTGGACAACGCGCAGTTATTGGCAAAAATCCAGGAGCTCAAGGCGTTTTATCACATCACCGAACACTGCCTGGAAACCCTTTTGCGCGGGGATGGCTACCTGGCCTGAAATGGGCGCGGTTCCCTATGGGAGCTTGCTCCCGTGACGGCCCCGGCGGCCAGCGCATATCTACCTGACGCCCCGCGATCAAATTGTGGGAGCTGGCTTGCCTGCGATGGCGGCCTGGAAAGCCTACGCTGTTATACCGAGTGCAT
>NZ_WJZM01000114.1:0-2388 GCF_021609545.1 Pseudomonas sp. PA-1-6B | reverse complement strand
CCCAAATCCCTGTCGAATTCCGGCCAGCGTGGTTTAACGGGGCGCCTAAGATCAAAAGCAGATCAAGATCAAGAGCGTCTCGCTTCGCATCGTGGTTACCGTCGGCTGCTACAGCCTACAAAGTTGTGTAGATACCTATGCCGCGATGAGGCCAGCCCAGGCAAAAAAAATACCCCGGCCTTGCGACCGGGGTATCTCTTATGCAACTGACGACTTAGTGATTAACCGCCCCGCTCGCCCCCAGGCCAGTCTGCGAACGCACAAACTGTGGGAAGTACAGCGCGCGCTCTTTCTCTGCCGCCGCCGATTTGTCGGTGATGGAGAAGAACCAGATGCCGATGAACGCAATGATCATCGAGAACAGCGCCGGGTACTCGTACGGGAAGATCGCCTTTTCATGGTGCAGGATCGACACCCAGATGGTCGGGCCGAGGATCATCAGGCCCACGGCACTGATCAAGCCCAACCAGCCGCCAATCATGGCGCCACGGGTGGTGAGGTTTTTCCAGTACATGGAAAGCAGCAGCACCGGGAAGTTACAGCTGGCAGCGATAGAGAACGCCAGGCCGACCATGAACGCGATGTTCTGGCTTTCGAACAGGATACCCAAACCAATCGCCAGCACAGCCAGGGCGATGGTGGTGATCTTCGATACGCGAATTTCATCCTTCTCGTTGGCCTTGCCTTTCTTGATCACGCTGGCATACAGGTCATGGGACACCGCCGAAGCACCCGCCAGGGTCAGGCCGGCAACCACCGCCAGGATGGTGGCAAACGCCACGGCCGAGATAAAGCCCAGGAAGATACTGCCGCCCACCGCGTTGGCCAGGTGCACCGCGGCCATGTTATTGCCACCGAGCAAGGCGCCCGCTGCATCCTTGAACGCCGGGTTGGTGCTGACCAGCAGGATCGCGCCGAAACCGATGATGAAGGTCAGGATATAGAAGTAGCCGATGAAGCCGGTTGCGTACAGCACGCTCTTACGCGCTTCCTTGGCGTCGCTTACCGTGAAGAAGCGCATCAGGATGTGCGGCAGGCCGGCGGTACCGAACATCAGTGCCAGGCCCAGCGAGAACGCCGAGATCGGGTCTTTCACCAGGCCGCCGGGGCTCATGATCGCCTCACCTTTAGGGTGAACCTTGATCGCCTCGGAGAACAGCATGTTGAAGTCGAAGTTGACGTGCTTCATCACCATCAGCGCCATGAACGAGGCACCGGACAGCAACAGTACCGCCTTGATGATCTGCACCCAGGTGGTCGCCAACATGCCGCCGAACAGCACGTACAGGCACATCAGGATACCCACCAGGATCACCGCCACATGGTAATCAAGGCCAAACAGCAGCTGGATCAGCTTGCCCGCGCCAACCATCTGCGCGATCAGGTAGAACGCCACCACCACCAGCGAGCCACACGCCGACAGGCTGCGGATCTGGGTTTGCCCCAGGCGATAGGACGCCACGTCGGCAAAGGTGTATTTGCCCAGGTTACGCAAGCGCTCGGCGATCAGGAACAGAATGATCGGCCAGCCCACAAGGAAGCCGATCGAGTAGATCAAACCGTCGTAGCCGGAGGTGAATACCAACGCGGAAATCCCCAGGAAGGACGCCGCCGACATGTAGTCACCGGCAATCGCCAGACCGTTCTGGAAACCGGTGATCTTGCCGCCCGCCGCATAGTAGTCCGCTGCCGATTTGTTGCGCTTGGACGCCCAATAAGTGATGCACAGGGTGGCGCCGACAAACGCGACGAACATCACAATGGCCGAGACGTTCAGCGGTTGCTTGTGCACTTCACCGGTCAGTGCGTCCGCCGCCCAAACGGCCGGAGCCAACAGCGAAGCACCGAATAGAGCCAATAGACGCCGGATCATTGCGCAGCCTCCTTGAGAATCGCATTGTTCAGGTCGTCAAATTCGCCGTTGGCCCGACGCACGTAGATGCCGGTGAGAATGAAGGCCGACACAATCAGCCCGACGCCCAGGGGAATGCCCCAGGTAATCGAGGAACCAGGGCTGATCTTGGCCCCCAGCACTTGTGGCCCGTAGGCAATCAACAGGATGAAAGCGGAGTAAAGCCCTAGCATGATCGCCGAGAGAATCCAGGCGAACCTTTCCCTTTTCCTGACCAGCTCCTTGAAACGCGGGCTGTTTTGAATCGAGAGGTAAATGCTGTCGTTCATTGTTTTTATCCTCGCAGCACAGCTTTTTATTATTTTGGAACGTATCCACTGTATGCGGCTGCGCAATGGGTTCCAGACGACCTTAGTAGTAGATCGAGCTTAGCGAGGATTTGCTGGGGCGCAGGAAGATTTGAGTCAGTGCAGAACTAATGTGGGAGGGGGCTTGCTCCCGAAAGCGGTGTGCCAGTCAAAAATCTGTGACTGGCA
>NZ_WJZM01000113.1:0-2499 GCF_021609545.1 Pseudomonas sp. PA-1-6B | reverse complement strand
GTGGGCTTGCTGTGCGTGGAAGACGTCGACGGTGCTGGCGCCCGCGCCGCGCTGGTCAAGCTGATGGCCGACGACCTGACGCGCGCCCTGGGCAATGACGGTGAGCCTGTCGGCACCCTGGCCGATGCTCGCGAACAGGGCTGGGCGGCCCACTATGCCGCGCTGGTCAGCCTTGATTGGGTGGCTGTGCAATCCCCCGAACACCTCACGGCGATGACCGCCGACGTCCGTCATGGCCAGGGATGGCCCACTGAGCTTCAGCGCCTGCTGGGCGCGCCCTCCGAACACGCGATTGCCGCCGCGCTCAAGCGCTGGGGGCCTGTGCAATGAATGTGAACCATCCCTGCCTTGTGGAGCTTTGCCATGTCACCTGAACTGTCTATCCAGCCACTACGCCGCCCCATCGGTTGGCGGGCCAACGTGCTGACCCAAGCCATGGCACTGGCCTTGTCCAGCCAGATGTGTGCGGCTTATGCCGTTGAGGCTCAACCGGCCACCAATGCCGAGACTATCGAGCTGGGGCCGGTGACGGTGAGCGCGCGATTGAACCAGGAAAGTGCCAAGGACATTCCGTTCGGCCTTTCGGTGCTCGATGGGCAAACTCTCGAAACCCGGCGTTTACGCACCCTGGAAGACGCCTTGCGCACAACGCCTGGGGTGGATGTGAACTCCTGGGGCGGCGCCAACGATGCCAACGTGCGTATCCGTGGGGTTGGCTCGCTGAACCAGATGAGCATGGACGATGGCTCGGTGGTGCTGAACGTGGACGGCGTGCCGATGTCGGTGCGCAACGCAGCGATGGCTACCCTCGACGTGCAGCAAGTGGAAGTGCTCAAGGGGCCCCAAGGCACCTTGTTCGGGCGTAACAGCGAAGCGGGCGCGATCAACGTCACCACGCGCAAACCCACCCGCGAACTGGAGGGCTACGTGCGTGGCGAAGTGGGCAACCAAGGCCAGTTCATGACCGAGGGTGCGGTGGGTGGGCCGTTGACGGAGTCGTTGGCCGGGCGCATTGCCGTGCGTCGCAGCGGCTTTGATAACTGGGTCGATGACCAACAAGACGGCGACCCCCTGACCAAACCCCGCGACCTGGCCCTGCGCGGCAGCCTGTTGTGGGACAACGACGCTGGCACCACTGGCCTGCTGACCGCTGAGCGCCAGCGCGCCGATCACTATGCCGGCCTGGAGATCCTGCGACCGTTCGGCAACCGCCCCAGCCTCGACTACACCCCTGGCACGTTCAATGGCAACAAGAAGACCAACGAGCGTTATTCCTTCGAGCTCAACCATGACCTGGCCCAGGCCCGGATCACCTCGATCAGCGCCTATACCAGCACCGACTTCAATGCGGTCAAGGGCTATGATCGCAACATCACCCGCGCGTTGTACGGCCAGCCTTTTGAGTACCTGATCGAAGACTCGGCCCATGAGCGAGTCTGGAGCCAGGACCTGCGCCTGGGATCACTGGCAGACGCCGATGTGTTCTGGGTAACCGGGGTGAACCTGTCCCGTTCCGAGCGCAGTTTTGACTCCAACAACTTCACCAATGGCGCCCGGCAACTGCGCGATTTCACCACCAACAGCTATGCCGCGTACGGCGAAGTGACCTTCCCGATTGCCGAGGACTGGAAGCTCACCACCGGCCTGCGCCACACTTGGGACCGCAAGACCTACGGCGCTGATTACAGCAGTGGCGCCAACCTGATCAACGACAGCCGACGCTTGCAGGACGACTACAACACCGGGCGCGTGGCCCTGAGCTACGCATGGACACCCCAGACCAACCTGTACGCGGTGTTGTCGCGGGGCTACAAGTCGGCCGGGTTCAACGACTACGCGACGTCAATCAAGGACAGCCAACCCTACAAGGCAGCCAAGGTGAACTCCGCGGAAGTCGGTTTCAAGCATGAAAGCGAAGGCGGTGCGTTGAGCCTGGAAGGGGCGTTGTTCATCACCCGCGTGCAGGATGACCACTTGCTGGGTTATGACTTCACGTCCCTGGCGGTCAGCGCGGTGAATGCCGATACCCGCAGCAAAGGTGCCGAGTTGTCGAGTACCTGGCATGCCACCGATGAACTGACCCTGGGCAGCGCCATCAGCTACACCAACGCGGTGGTGACCTCCGATGCGCCAGGGGTGTCCGGCGGTGATGTGGCCAAGGGTAGTCGCGTGCCGGACGTGCCGCTGTGGAGCGGCAACTTCAGCATTGCCTGGAACAAACCCGTGGGTGAACTGCTCGGCTTGCCGGCGCCGCGCCTGAACACGTTGCTCAACTACCGCGTGCAGAAAAACCGCCCGGCTGATCCGCAGAATCACTATGACCTCAAGGGCTACGCCAAGCTGGATTTGCACTTGGGGCTGCAGAGCGGTGGATCGGAAGTTTATCTGTGGGGCGATAACTTGCTGGATGCGCGATATGACTTGTATGGCGCTTATTCCACCGACGCGGTGCTGACCGGGATGCCGGGCAGGGGGCGTTCGGCGGGGGTGGGGTACAGC
>NZ_WJZM01000112.1:0-2670 GCF_021609545.1 Pseudomonas sp. PA-1-6B | reverse complement strand
AAAGCGCAAAAGTAAGCAAAACGCTCTTGCCCCACCACTCGGCACCTCGCCTAGGCTCGGTGTGCCCGAACACAGGCTTGAATCCGTGGGCCGCCGCCACGCGCCATCCATGGCGCGGGGCGGCTAAACCGGCATCCCTGCCGGTTTACCCCCCAAATCCCTGTCGAATTCCGGCCAGCGTGGTTTAACGGGGCGCCTAAGATCAAGATCAAAAGCAGATCAAGATCAAGGGCGACTCGCTTCGCATCGTGGTTACCGGCGGCTGCGGCGAACTGCACAGTTGTGTAGATACCTATGCTCATCGCAGGCAAACCAGCTCCCACCTTGACCATGTAACGTCAAACGACGCGGTCAACTGTGGGAGTCGGGCTTGCCTGCGATGGCGTCGGCGCCGTCACGCCTTACCCTCGGCCAGCAAGCGCTCATAAGGAATACGCAAGCCTTCATGCAGACGCTTGATCATCGACAGGCTTAGCTTGCGCTTGTGGTTCAGCACCTCTGACACCCGCCCACTGGTGCCGATAAACGGCTCCAGATCGCGTGCGGTCATGCCCAATTGCTCCATGCGAAACTTGATAGCCTCTACCGGATCCGAAGGGGGCATGGGGTAATGCTCGGCTTCGTACTTCTCGATGAGGACTGCCAGGATTTCCAGCTCATCACCTTCAGGCGAGCCGGGTGGTGCTCCCCATATCTGCTCGACTCGTACGAGTGCCGCAGTCAGGTCTTCCTGGGAGTGAATAGGTTTGATGTTCATCACGCAGTCTCCGCGTTGATCTTGTCGTACTGAGCGTGGGTCCCCACGAACCGTATAAACCCTAGTTGTCGCTGGTAGTCGATCGTCATGATCACTCGATACTTGTTGCCGCCAACGTTGAACACGACCCTGCCACCCTTAAGAATGCTCGCTGTTCTGAGTTCGGCCTTGAGTGCTTGCGGTGTTGGATAATTGGCCTTTTCCATGTGCCGATACAACTCGACCAGCGGTGTTCTGGCGTCGCTATAAGCTGAATGGCTTTCCCAGAATATTCGTAGGGTAGATAGAGCGATTATCCGCATCGCTTCAACCTCCCGTTTTGGGAGATCATAGGTGCGATTGCGTGGATAGGCAATCTCGGAAATATTTCCAGACGAGGAGGTAGTCGCTTCATGTGATCCTTCACAGGTGGCGGGTGGACGGTCGCTCCGGACGCTATCTGCAAGCGTCTATCCCGTCCACAGCGGTTCTGATTCAGGCTTTTTCTATCGCATGGCGTTCTACTCGAACGCTAGGAAGGGGCTGTACCCTACAGATTTTCCAACGTTTGTAACAACACACGCACCTTCGTCAGAGACTCCTGATACTCCGCCTGCCACTCTGAATCCGCCACAATCCCACCGCCACCCCAGCAACACACCTGTCCGTCCTTGACCAGTAAGCTGCGAATCGCGATGGAGCTGTCCATTTCGCCGCGCACGTCCAGGTACACCAGCGAGCCGCAATACAACCCGCGGCGGGTGGGCTCAAGCTCGTCGATGATCTGCATGGCGCGAATCTTCGGCGCGCCGGTAATGGAGCCGCCAGGGAAGCTGCCGGCGATCAGGTCGAGGGCGTCTTTGTCGTCGGCCAATATGCCAGTGACACTGCTCACCAGGTGGTGCACGTTGGGGTAGCTTTCCAGGCTGAACAGCTCCGGCACTTTCACTGAGCCGATACGGCAACTGCGGCCAAGGTCATTGCGCAGCAGGTCAACGATCATCAGGTTTTCGGCGCGGTCTTTGGGGCTGGCCAGCAGTTCGGCGGCGTTGGCGGCATCCTCTTCGGGTGTCAGGCCGCGAGGCCGTGTGCCCTTGATCGGGCGGGTTTCGACCTGGCCTTCGCTGATGCGCACGAAGCGCTCCGGCGACAGGCTCAGCACCGCGCCGTCATCGGGCAAACTCTGGAACCCGGAAAACGGCGTCGGGCAGGCTTCGCGCAGCGCGCAGTAGGCTGCCCATGGATCGCCGATGCACGGCGCACGAAAGCGTTGGGCAAAGTTGACCTGGTAGCAGTCGCCGGCCTGGATGTAATCCTGGATACGCAGGATGGCCTGCTGGTACGCATCCACGCTGAGGTCCGGCGCCATGGTGCCCTGGAGCTTGAAGGTGGTGGGGGTGTCACCTGTTGCATGACTGAACAGGGCGATCAGACGTTGCCGCTCGCTATCGGCCAGCACTGGGTGAAACACCAGTTGGCTGGTGCGCGCCAGGTGATCGCTGACCAGTGCCCAGGCATACAGCCCCAGGCGCGCATCCGGCAGATGCAGGTCGTCCACGGCCAGGCGCGAGACCTGTTCCAAGTGCCGGCCGAAGTCATAGCTCAAGTAACCGATCAAACCGCCGGCAAATGGCAATTCAACGCCAGCAGGCAGGGCCGCCTCACCCAACTGCGCCAGGTTCTCGCGCAGGCGTTGCAGGAAATCGCTGCCGCGTTCATCCGGCCCAACCGTCAAGGTCGCTTCGGGCCAGGCGCTGAGCAGGTCATAACGCCCCCGCTCGGCAGCCGGGCGGCCGCTGTCGAGCAGCACCGCGCCAGGCGCATGGCGAATAGCCGCAAAGTACTCGGCGGGGTTGGCCCGGTAGGGTAAGGGGTAAACGGAGCAGGTCGACATGCGAGGGTGAATCAGCCAGTGGCGGGGGGGAGGGGATTGT
>NZ_WJZM01000111.1:0-2874 GCF_021609545.1 Pseudomonas sp. PA-1-6B | reverse complement strand
CCACCACTCCCCCACCACCGACACCCACCCCATCCTCCCTTCTTCGGCCGGCTCAGATGTGTACAAGAGACACCCCCTCGCCAGCCAGTTCACCGACCTGGCACCGCCCCTCAACGCCCGCCAGGCCCAACTGGAAGCCTCGCGCTGCCTGTACTGCTACGACGCGCCTTGTGTGAATGCGTGCCCCAGCGAGATCGACATCCCTTCGTTCATCCGCAGTATCCACACCGAGAACGTGCAAGGGGCCGCGCAGAAGATCCTCTCGGCCAACATCCTCGGTGGCAGTTGCGCACGGGTGTGCCCGACGGAAATCCTTTGCCAGCAAGCGTGCGTACGCAATAACGCCGAAGAATGCGCCCCCGTGCTGATCGGCCTGTTGCAACGCTATGCCATCGACAACGCGCACTTCAGCGAACACCCGTTCCAACGCGCCGCGCCCACTGGCAAGCGCATCGCCGTGGTCGGTGCCGGGCCTGCGGGTTTGGCCTGCGCCCACCGCGCCGCCTTGCACGGTCATGACGTGGTGATTTTCGAAGCGCGGGAAAAAGCCGGCGGACTGAATGAATACGGAATCGCCAAATACAAACTGGTGGACGACTTCGCCCAGAAGGAACTGGATTTCCTCCTGCAGATTGGCGGCATCGAGGTTCGCCACGGCCAGCGCCTGGGCGACAACCTGACCTTGAGCGAACTGCACCAGCAATTCGATTCAGTGTTCCTTGGCCTGGGTCTCGCTGCCAGCAAACAACTGGGCCTGCCCTTTGAGGACGCCCCCGGCCTGCTCGCCGCCACCGACTATATCCGCGAACTGCGCCAGGCCGATGACCTCAGCCAACTGCCCCTGGCCGACCGCTGCATCGTGCTCGGCGCCGGCAACACCGCCATCGACATGGCCGTGCAGATGGCCCGCCTCGGTGCCCGCGATGTCAACCTGGTATACCGCCGTGGCCTGGCCGACATGGGCGCAACCCACCACGAACAGGACATCGCCAAGGCCAATCAAGTACGGCTGTTGACCTGGGCCCAACCCGACGAGGTCCTGCTCGATGACCAAGGCCGCGTACGCGGCATGCGCTTTGCCCGCACCCGCCTGGAAAACGGTCGCCTGCTGCCTACCGGGGAAACCTTCGAACTGGCCGCCGACGCGATCTTCAAGGCGATCGGGCAAGGCTTCGACAACGACGCCCTGCACGATCCGCTGGCCCAGCAACTGCATCGCGTCGGCGAGCGCATCTTCGTCGATGAGCAACTGCGCACCAGCATCCCAGGGGTGTATGCCGGCGGCGATTGCGTCAGCCTCGGCCAGGACCTCACCGTTCAGGCGGTACAACATGGCAAGCGGGCCGCCGAAGCCATGCATGCCCAACTCATGCTGACTGTGGAGGCTGCGTAATGGCCGATCTCTCGATTGTATTCGCCGGTATCAAAGCGCCCAATCCGTTCTGGCTGGCCTCCGCGCCGCCCACCGACAAAGCCTACAACGTGGTGCGCGCCTTCGAGGCCGGCTGGGGTGGCGTCGTGTGGAAAACCCTGGGGGAAGATCCGGCGGCGGTGAACGTGTCGTCGCGTTACTCCGCGCACTATGGCGCCAACCGCGAAGTGCTGGGCATCAACAATATCGAACTGATCACCGACCGTTCCCTGGAGATCAACCTGCGGGAAATCACCGAGGTGAAAAAGGACTGGCCGGACCGCGCACTGATCGTCTCGCTCATGGTGCCTTGTGTCGAAGCGTCCTGGAAAAACATCCTGCCCTTGGTGGAGGCGACCGGCTGCGACGGCATCGAGCTGAACTTCGGCTGCCCTCATGGCATGCCCGAACGGGGCATGGGCGCTGCCGTCGGCCAGGTGCCGGAGTACGTGGAGCAAGTGACGCGCTGGTGCAAGACGTATTGTTCGCTGCCGGTGATCGTCAAGCTCACGCCGAACATCACCGACATCCGCGTGGCGGCGCGGGCGGCCTATCGAGGCGGCGCCGATGCGGTGTCGCTGATCAACACCATCAACTCCATCACCAGCGTAGACCTGGAGCGCATGGTCGCGCTGCCGGTGGTCGGTACCCAGAGCACCCATGGCGGTTATTGCGGCTCGGCGGTCAAGCCGATTGCACTGAACATGGTCGCCGAAATCGCCCGTGACCCACAGACCAACGGCCTGCCGATCTGCGGCATCGGCGGCATCGGTACCTGGCGCGACGCCGCGGAATTCGTCGCCCTGGGCTGCGGCGCGGTGCAGGTATGCACGGCGGCGATGCTGCATGGGTTTCGCATCGTTGAAGAGATGAAGGACGGCTTGTCGCGCTGGATGGACAGCCAGGGCCATACCAACCTGCAAGCGTTTTCCGGGAGGGCAGTGGGCAATACCACAGACTGGAAGTACCTGGACATCAACTACCAGGTCATCGCCAAGATTGATCAAGAGGCGTGCATTGGCTGTGGGCGTTGCCATATTGCCTGCGAGGACACTTCGCACCAGGCCATTGCCAGCTTGAAGCAGGCCGATGGCACGCATCTGTATGAGGTGATCGACGATGAGTGCGTGGGCTGCAACCTCTGCCAGATCACTTGCCCGGTGGCCGACTGCATCGAGATGGTGCCGATCGATACCGGCAAGCCGTTTTTGAACTGGACGCAGGACCCGCGCAATCCTTACCGGGAAGCGGTGTAACCCTTTAGTTCGCTATCGCAGGCAAGCCAGCTCCCACAGTTGGAATGCGTTCCAATGTGGGAGCTGGCTTGCCTGCGATAGGCATAGGTATCTACACAACTTCGGCACGACGCTAAATCTGTGGCGAGGGAGCTTGCTCCCGTGACGGCCTGGCAGCCGACACAGATATAACTGATGCCCCGCGATCCAATGTGGGAGCTGGCTTGC
>NZ_WJZM01000110.1:0-2935 GCF_021609545.1 Pseudomonas sp. PA-1-6B | reverse complement strand
ACAAGGACTACGAGCGCTACGACTACCCCGGGCGCTACAAGCGCGACATCGCCGGTAAGCCCTTTACCAAGACCCGCCTGGCCGCCCTGCGTAACGACGCCAAGTTGGCCCATGTGGAAGGCGACGATGAACGTCTGCAACCGGGGTTGGCCTTCGACCTCAACGATCATCCCCGTGAGGATTTCAATGATCGCTGGCGCACCATCGCCATCAAGCATGAAGGCAAGCAGCACACCAGCTTGCAGGAAGAATCGTTTGGTAGCGGCCTCGGCACCTCCTACACGTTGAAGGCTAGCGCCATCCGCTGGACCTCGGATTGGAAGGCGCCGCTGCGGGACAAACCCTGCATCGACGGCCCACAGATCGCCACCGTCGTCGGCCCGCCAGGAGAAGAGATTTATTGCGATGAATGGGGCCGGGTGAAGGTGCAATTCCCGTGGGACCGCTCGGACAAAAACAATGATCAGAGTTCGTGCTGGATTCGTGTGGCTCAAGGCTGGGCCGGGGCGACCTGGGGCGCCATGGCCGTGCCTCGGATAAATCAGGAGCTGATCATCAGCTTTTTGGACGGCGATCCTGACCAGCCGATCGCCACGGGGCGGACCTACCGCCAAACCAATCTGCCGCCGTATGAGCTGCCCAAACACAAAACACGAATGACCATCAAGAGCCGCACCCACAAGGGCTCTGGTTTCAATGAGCTGCGTTTTGAAGATGAGTTGGGCCACCAGGAAGTGTTCATTCATGCCGAGAAAGACAAGAACGTCCATATCAAAAACAACAACGGCATCTACGTCGGCAACGACCGTAAGGAACGGGTTGAGCACAACGAAACCGTGTCTATTGGCGACCACCGCACCGAGGATGTCGGCCAGAACGAAACCATCAGCATCGGTGCCAACCGCAGCGTGACCATCGGCGGTAACAAGGCCGAGACCATCAAATTGGCCAAAGCCGAAACCATTGGTTTGGCCAAGGCGCTGACCATTGGCGCGGCGTACCAGACCAGTGTTGGCGCGGCCATGAACACCACCGTGGGGCTGAGCCAGAGCGAGCAGGTCGGTGTCCACAAATCGGTTGCGGTGGGCAAGAAATTCACCATCGACGCCGGGGACGAATTCAAGGTCACGGTGGGTAAATCCACCTTGGTGATGAAGTCCGACGGCACCGTCCTGATCAATGGCCGCACCTTCGATTTCAGCGCTAGCGGCGCAGTGCAGATCAACGGTAAAGACGTCGATATCAACTGAGGGGCGGACATGGAATTTCGCAATCTGACGCCCTTCGATGCGTTGTGTTTCAGCGCGCTGGGCATGGACGATCAAGAGTACCCGGTGCTGGTAATGAAAGTAGGCTATCGGCTGCTGCCCATTGACGGGCAGCCGGATCAGTTTCGCGCTGAAGTGCTGGACGACGAACCGTTGGAGCTTTGCACCGCTGATCGCTACTACGGCGAGGAAGGGGCCAGCAGCGTCTGCGAGGAAAGCGACCTGGCGCCGTTCAAACCGCGCTGTGATGTGATCGTGGTAGGCAATGCTTATGCGCCACAAGGTCAACCTGCAATGCAGTGGACGGCCGGACTGCGCATCAGTGCGCCGGTGGCCCCACCGCCCAGAATCGACGTGCCGCTGCCGACGCCGTTGAGTCCCGGCGAACGGCTGACCGAATATCAGCTAATGGCATGGCAAGCCGCCCGGCAAGAAGCTTTTAAGCGTCGGGCCGAAACGCCGACGCGCCATTACTTGTTGGACAAGCATCTGAAATTCACTGGCCCTCGCCAGTTCCGCCACAGCTTGTTCGGTGGCTGGCAATTGACCGAACCGCAACCGGCCACCTCGGTGCCTTTGCGCTGGGAATATGCCTTCGGGGGCAGCAGCGTGGTGCCCAATCCCGAACACGCGGTTGATACAAATACTCCGCCCTATCTGCTCAACGAAGTCTGTTACAGCAACCCGCTGGGCCGGGGCTGGATCGAAAGGCGCCAGGAAGACCTCGGTTTTCAACTGGACAAGCCTCTGCGCGAACTCACTGCACCGCAGATCGAGCCCATCGACAAACCCGTGTGGCGCCTGGATCGGGTCAAACATCCCGAGGGTGAACTCGACGCCAACGGCATGGCGCAGGTCGCGGCCAGCTACAAAAACCAACCGGCCGGATTTGGCGTGGTGGGCCGTGCCTGGGCACCGCGCCTGCCATTGGCCGGGAGCTATGACGAAACCTGGCAGCGCGAACGCTGGCCGGGCTTGCCACGGGATTTCGATTTTGCCTACTGGAACGGCGCGCCCGTGGATCAGCAGATCGATTTTCCGCCGCCTGCGTTTCGTCTTGAACTGTTCAACCTGACCAATCCCGACCTCACCCCCGAAGGCACGTTATGCGTGGAACTGCCCGGCCATCGCCCCTTTGTGCTGATGCGCCTGCACAGCGGCGCCATGCTGCCACTGCCCATGCTCACCGACACCCTGCGTATCGACACCGAGGCCATGACATTAGCGCTGACCCATCGCATCAGCCTGCCCAATCATCTGGGCATTCGCGTACTGGAAGCGCGCTTCGAGACGGATCCAAATGCCCCGCTGATAAAGCGCGCAGCCAAGGAGGTGCTCTGACATGGCCGATAACGTCATCGCCCGTAAGCAGGGCAAATGGAAAGTGGTCAGCATCGTCCCCGATGTGTGCAAGACGCCGATGGGCAGCGCCATCCCACCAGTGCCCTACCCCGTCACGGCCGAACTTAAAACCGCCACTGGGGTAGCCAAATCGGTACGTGCCAACGGTAAACCGGTGGTGGTGTTCGACAAGAGCCTGGTGCCGACCACCAAGGGTGATGGGGCTGGCGCCGCGAAAGGCATCAAGAGCAACACCGTGGGCGGCAAGTGCTACCCGTTGGAGAAGAGCAGCACCGTACGCGCCGAAGGCAAGTTGGTAGTGCGCC